>NZ_JBMLSD010000259.1:0-16869 GCF_049240685.1 Flectobacillus sp. | reverse complement strand
AATAATTGAAAGGTTTTTAGGACGTCTTTTTCTCCCAAAAAAGAAGGTAACTGTTTTACATCCGACATTTGTAAAGAAAGCGTACTTGGGTCTTCATTGGCAGTGTTATGAACTTTTACTTCCTCCAAAAGTGTATTAGACGGCGTAAGTTCGACGATAAGAGTTTGATTGGCTGTCAGTAGAATTTTTTTTGAAAAGCTTTGATAACCCACCTTCGAAAACTCCAATTCATATTCTCGACTTGCATCAAGTTTGATGGAGTAAAAACCATAGACATTGGAAGTGGTACCGATTCGAGCATTTTTGACTCGAATGTGTACATCACTGAGAGATTCTTGACTTTTGGCTTCGCGGACATAGCCACTTAAGGTTTGAGAAAGGCTTTGAAGGGTAATAAATAGGAAAAAAGCCCACAGATAAAACTTGTGCATAGAAATATTAAAAGCTAAGTGTATATGGATGTGTTTTGAGTAAAGTTTGGCTCAAAAAAGACCTTTTACAAGCTTTTTAACATTTTAATTATTCTTTATAGGAATATTTCTACAAGAAAAGGTACATTTACGACGTTTAAAAAAAGTTATTACTACACATAAATTAATCCAACTTCCAAAGTTTTATCCTATGCAATTTAGAGGTTCTATCGTCAAAAAAGTTCGTAAAGAAAAAGGATTCAAGCAATCTCATCTGGCCGAGTTACTCGGCATTTCACAATCCTATTTGTCAAAAATAGAAAATGATAGAGTGTCTATGTCTGTCGCAGACTTAGGCAAAATATCAACAGTACTCGAATGTGAAGTGGGTAGGTTTTTTGTTGTTAAAAAAAGAGCCTAAACAAAGACCACAAATCGGGAAAAACAAAAAAGCTCATGCCATTACTTGACATGAGCTTTTATATAAATAGAGATTCAAGTAATTGTGCAAAAAAATGCCTAGGTACAAGGCAACAGGCACTAGACAAAGAGTTTTAACATGCTTTTCACCAAAGCTCACCTTCGAAAGCCGATACCTGAAAGCCTAAAGACATTAAGCTATATGCCATAAGCGAATAGTATTTTTCAATATCATGCCTATAATTTTTTGCCTAATGCCTACGGCTTATAGCCTAGAGCGTATTAATACTTAAACAGCTCCTTCTTTTAATTTTTCTGCATTTTCAGCAATACGAAGGTTATCGATAAAATCACCAATTTCACCATCCATTACTACAGGAAGGTTATAAACTGTATAACCAATACGGTGGTCGGTGACACGTCCTTGTGGATAGTTGTATGTACGAATTTTGTCAGAGCGGTCACCTGAGCCTACCATCGAGCGACGGTTACCAGCAATAGCCGACTGTTGTTTTTCTAATTCAATTTCATAAATACGTGAACGCAATACCGTCATGGCCTTCTCAAAGTTTTTAATCTGAGAACGCTCGTCCTGACATTGTACTACCAAACCCGTTGGAAGGTGGGTTACACGTACCGCCGAATAAGTGGTGTTTACTGACTGCCCACCCGCACCCGACGAACAGAAGGTATCTTTACGGATATCGTTCATGTTGATAACAACGTCTACCTCGTCTGCTTCGGGAAGTACCGCAACTGTTGCTGCCGACGTATGGATACGACCTTGAGATTCGGTAGCAGGCACACGTTGTACACGGTGAACGCCCGATTCGAATTTCATTTTGCCATATACATCTTCCCCTTGTACACTTACAATAATCTCTTTGTAACCACCAGAAGAAGCATCGGTAAAGTCCATGATTTGAAACTGCCAACCTTGGTTTGCGCAAAAACGTTGATACATACGGAAAAGGTCTCCAGCAAAAATACCTGCTTCGTCACCGCCTGTACCTGCACGAATTTCAAGAATGATGTTTTTAGAATCGTTAGGGTCTTTCGGAATCAATAATTCTTTTAAGACTTTTTCCATTTCCTCTTTTTGTGGCAACAACTCTTCTAATTCAGCTTTGGCCATATCACGAAACTCCTCGTCTTTTTCTGTCGCAATTACCTCTTTAGCAGACTCAATGTTCGACAATACGTTTTGATAATCTTTGTATTGATTAACAATCTTTTCTAAGTCTTTATATTCTTTACTAATCGTCTTGAATTTCTTCATATCCGAAACGATTTCTGGTTGCGTTATTTGTTGTGCAACCTCTTCAAAGCGTTCGCGGATGGCTTCTAGTTGTTCTATCATTGGTTGTGGATGTTGTATGTTTTATGAGTCAGCAAAGGGATAGTTAACTATTTTGTGTTCCGACTCAGTTTAGATTTCTCATTTTCAGGGTGCAAAGATACAAAATTCTTTCCCATAAAATAGGGGAAAAATGTGTGGTTATTGTCTAATGTACAGATACCTGCAAAAGAAAAGATGATTCTCTCGAATTTTGGTTTATCCAAGAAGCATTTTTTCTTTCAACTACACCTATTTGCCTTCGGGCAAACGAATTTCTTAGATTTTGGGTAAAAATAAACCTCCTAAAAATTCCGTTGTCTAACACATATAAATAACTTCTTATGCATTAATGCGCTATGGACTCTAAGCACTATTCCAAAATGTGCCAATCATTTTTAGAAGAAACACTTTTTGCTTACAGCATAGTGCCTATTGCAAGTAAACTTCTTCATTGACTATCAAATATTTGAAGCTATGGAAAATCTAAAATTCAAAAAATATGCCTTTTTGCTGGCTTTATTAATAGGACTTGTAACGGTGATGTCATCGTGTGTGACCCATGTTCGTGGATATGATTATGGTTATCGCCGACCGTATTATGGGCGTCCAGCCTACAGATATGTGGTGCCACCTCCAAGGAGAGTAATTGTTGTGCCAGACAGAAGATATCCTCGTTACTCATATCGTAGTAGAAGAGGAAGATGGTAAAATACTATTGAGGATTAGGGATTTTTGATTTCGGAAATAAACTCAAATACTTCTTTTTACAGAATAAGTAATCAGCGTTGCCGAATGCCCACAGCCCATATCCCACAGCCAAACAAAAAAGCCTCTATTGATTTAGAGGCTTTTTTGTTTACCGCACTTCGCTCTGTTGTATATTTGTAAAATTGCATAACCCTAAGACACAGCAATGAAAAAACGTACATTTGGAATAGGACTATTAGCGCTTATGATAGGCTTACAGTCTTGTGATTTTAGCAAGAGAATTGATACAACTGCGGCTGTAAAAGAACTCAAAGAAAGACAGGTAAAACGCATCAATAGCGCACAAATTACAGCGCAAGTAGATGATTGGGGGAAAAAAATAACACAAGATTTGAACAAAAGTTTTGTCAAAAATATCCTTGATGCTCATGCTATCGATTCTTTACAGAAAACATATCGTATTGAAATAGCAATTGGTAGTCCAATCAAATTACAAAATCCTGCGTTGGGCAAAAAGGTAAATGAAATATTAGATGCCTACCAATACAATGCCGAAAATCACCTTCCTCAAATTGATAATATACAGATGAGCGAGGACCGTGAACATTTGTATTTTACGTCACCCGTGGTTCTAGAAAATCAATTGAAAGGCGCATCAAAAGCACAGTTACAAGAGCTTGTGACCAAAACCAAAATTGATAGCTTAGATTTTCGTAAAAAAGGCGATTTGCTAGGATTGTGGATGATTAAATTCTCGAAGAAAGATGTGATTAGATTGGTAGATGTAAAGCAACTCAGCAAACTCAATACCAAAATTGAGCAATAAGAATTAGGACTGTATGAGGATTTGCAAACTATTGAGGATTTTTGATTTCGGAAATAGATTGACATATAATAGTTTTTATAAATTATGGGTCTAAGAAAGCAGGCTATACTTCTGACATTCGAAATGTTTAGTTCTTGAAATTTTTCACAGACTAGGTAATAGATATGACTAAAAAGACAAAGGCACAAAGTAGTAATATCACTTTGTGCCTTTGTCCCTGTTTACTTTCCCCTCACTTATATCTCATCCGCAATTTTACGGTCATTCGATAAGCGAGGAACTTTATTTTGACCGCCTAATTTACCTTGAGACTTCATATAGTCGATAAAGGCATTTGGGGCTAAGGCTCTGATTTTGAGTCTTTGCAAAATATTTCCCGTAATCAAATCATCATAATAGACATTAAGCTGAGTAAGTTTTTCATCAAGCGTATTGGCAAAAGCTTCGAGGTTGTTGGGTGCTTTGGCAAACTCTATCAACCACTCATGATAAGGTAAACCGCCCTCGGGAGGTGTTACTTGCGGCGCTACCGTAAACTCTACTAATTCAACTTCAGGATGTTGCTGCATCGCATATTGCATGGCTTTTTCTACCTCTTCGCCAATTACGTGTTCTCCAAAGGCAGAAATAAAGTGCTTGATACGCCCAGACACTACAATACGATATGGCTCGAGAGAGACAAATTTGACGGTATCTCCAATCGAATAGCCCCACAAACCTGCGTTGGTATTCATGATGAGCGCATAATTCACTCCCAATTCTACTTCACCAATATGTAATCTACGAGGGTTGGGTTTGAAGTAATCTTCTGCTGGAATAAACTCGTAGAACACACCAGAGTTTAGCAGTAACAATAAACCTTCAGCTTTTTGAGAATCCTGATAGGCAATGAATCCTTCCGAAGCTGGATAGGTTTCGATAGAATCTATTTTCTTGCCAATAGATTCGAATAATTTGGCACGATAAGGTTCAAAATTTACCCCACCGTATACAAATACCGAAAAGTCAGGAAATACATCTTTGATTTTTTTGCCAGTACGAGCTTGTATTCTATCAAAATACATCTGTACCCAAGGTGGAATACCCGAAATTAATGACATATTTTCAGGGAGAGTTTCATCAATAATTTTATCAAGCTTGGCTTCCCAATCTTCCATACAATTGGTTTCATAGCTTGGTAATTGATTACTTCTCAAGTAGTCGGGCACATGGTGATTCACAATTCCCGACAAACGACCTACATGAATACCATGTTTCATCGTCATTTCGGGCGAACCAGAAAGGAATATTAATTTTTTATCAAGAAATGATGAATTGCCAGTTTCATGTACATAACTCAATAAGGCATCACGAGCGCCATTGATATGAAAGCCAATAGATTCTTTCGAAATAGGAATATATTTGACACCCGAAGTGGTGCCCGATGTTTTGGCAAAATACAAAGGCTTGTTTGGCCATAAAATATCAGGTTCCCCAGCAACTACCCTTTCTACATAGCATTTAAGCCCTTCATAGTCATTGATAGGTATATTTTGTTTAAATTGCTCATAATCATTGATTTCTGAGAATTTATGGTCTTTCCCAAATACAGTATTCGAGGCTTGTTGAAGCAACGATTTCATGAGATTTAGCTGCGTTTCCACAGCATTTTTTTCCCATTTTTTTCGTTGACTAATAACATAAGCAGCAAAAGGTTTTGCCAAAATGGCTCTTATTCCCATGGTAATTCTTGAAAAGTGCTTAACGAAATTTACTCAATTTACATTTTAAATGTCATTCGGTGCAAGGGAGTTGTTCCAAATTCCTGAATTGCCTTGCGGTGTTTGGGGGTAGGATAGCCTGCATTTTGTTCCCAGCCATAATGTGGATAGATTTTTGCTAGTTCTTCCATTAAATCATCTCTAAAAGTCTTGGCTAATACCGAAGCTGCGGCAATATTGAGAAATTTGGCATCACCTTTGACAATACAAGTATGAGGAATCATCGGGTAGTTGGGAAAACGATTGCCATCTATTAGCAAATGTTCAGGTCGTATTTGTAATTGGTCAACCGCCAAGTGCATGGCTTTCATGCTTGCTTTGAGAATATTTATTTGGTCGATTTCGATATTGGATACTTCTGCCACTGCCCACGTCAAGGCATCGCGCTGAATGTCTAAGCGAAGCGCTTCGCGTTGTTTTTTATTGAGTTGCTTCGAATCATTTAAGAGCTCGTGTTCGTAATATTTGGGTAAAATTACTGCCGCCGCCACTACAGGGCCAGCCAAACATCCACGTCCAGCCTCGTCGAGCCCAGCCTCGATTAAAGATTCATTATAAAAGCTTTTGAGCATAGTCTTTACATTGTTGAGGTGCAAATTTATAAAACTATCTCAATACCATAGGGCTTTGAAACAGATTATGCCTTAAACTACCCAAAATGCAAGTTTTGGATAAAACTATAACCCCCATTTTCGCCATAGATTCATGAAATAATAAGGTTAATCATATAAGAAAAATCCAATCCTTGCTTGGCATGATTTATGCTTTAATTGGATTGGGAAGTTGTTTTCAATCGATTAGAAATGAAGATTCTAGGCCTTTTGAGGCACTTCTTTTACAACCCCATTAATACAATGCCTAAAGTTAAAAAGAAATTATTTGTACTGATATTGAGCCTAATACAGAGTGCAGCTGTCTGGTCTCAAAACAGTAATTCCTTACTCAAAGATGCTACTCGACATTTTGAGGTGTCTAGTTTTGTGACTGCGATACCCAAATTTGAACAAATTCTTCAAAATAGCTCTCAAAAGCTTAGTAATTCCGAACGTTTAACGGCTCTCTTGCAATTAGCCTACAGCTATAAAGCGGTAGGGAAATTTGAAAATGCTGAACAAACTTATCGTAAAGCCTTTGATATTCCTGTAAATTTTTCGGATGAGCAAATGAAATCCTATTTGTATTTTGCTCAGGTTTTAGTACAAAATAATAAATTCAAGGAAGCACAAGAATGGTTTGAAAAGTACAATAATTTGTCTGCTTCTCTTCGTGACGATACTCGCCAATCTCAAGCATCAACGATAGCCAGAATCTCCAATGATCCTTTTACACAAAACGGACGATACTTAGTCGAATATCTTGATTTTAATACTACCAAACCAGAGTTTAGTCCGATGTACTATAAGAATGGATTGGTGTTTTGCTCGGGAAAAGGCTCTGGAAGTAGTTTGGTAGGAAATAGTGGTTATTTGGATTTGTACTATGTCAGCGATATCAATAAAGTTACAGGAATCTCGGAGGAAATTTTGGATGCTCCTAAGCAAAAAGTTATAAAAACAGGTTCTTCAAAACTAGGTAAAGACTTTTATACAAGAGTTACAGCCAATGACTCCAAGACCGTTAATTATTTTGAGGCTATTCCTGAAGAAACTACCAAAATTAAACCAGCGGCAAAAGGGAAAGTAGCCGAATCTGAAGTTTTTAGTAAAACTTTGAATACTAAATTTCATGAAGGCCCCGCTACTTTTAGTAATGATTTTTCAAAAATTATATTTACTAGAAATAACTTCAATGAGGGTTCGCAGGGAAGAAGTGAAGATAATGTTACAAAGCTAAAATTATATATGGCCGTAATGGGCGAATCTGGTTGGGGCGAGGCCATAGAATTGCCTTTCAATGGCGATGATTTTTCGACGGCACACCCGGCATGGTCAAAAGATGGACGGTATCTGTATTTTGCCTCAGATCGTAAAGGTGGGCAAGGGGGTATGGATATTTGGGTCGTAGAGTATAAAGATGGTAAATGGGGTACCCCAAGTAATCTCGGTAAAGAAGTAAATACAAAAGGAACGGAGGTGTTCCCGTTTGTGGACGAGCGTGGCAATGTTTACTTTGCTTCTGATGGTCTAAAAGGGGCAGGGGGCTTAGATATCTTTATTATTTCTACCCAAAACGGACTTCCAAATCGTTCTCCACTGAATATCGGCGAACCTTTTAATTCTGAAAATGATGACTTTGGTATTATTACAGATGGACAACGATTGAATGGATATTTTAGTAGCGATAGGCGCCGAGGTGATGATGATGATATTTATAGATTCACCAAAAAGGCCGATGTTTATGATTGTCGACAAATGTTATTGACCATCGTAGATGGAGAAACAAAGAGCCCAATCGCAAAAGCTGAAGTAAGTTTGTTAGCAAAAGGAGGAACCGAAGAAAAATTATTGACTAACGAATCAGGGCAAACACAGTTTTGCATCAATCGCGACACAGATTATGTGATTTCGGTAAAAAGAGAAGGATACAATACCAACGTTCTTGGCTTTTCGACCAAAGGCGAATCGGATAATGCGCCTTCAGCTATGGATATTCCTTTGCGAAAACAAGGTGGCCCCATCGTAACACAGCCAGAGGTACAACCCAAAAATCCTACTCCTATAGAAATAGTTCAGCCAACAGATACTACGAAGATTGAAAAGGTATCTCAGTTGAAAGGGGTTGTTAAAACCGAAATTGAAAAAACTCCTATTGAAGGCGTACTCGTAACTTTTATTAATGAGTGTGATGGGTCTAAACAACAAGTTGTCACAGGCCCCGACGGGGTGTATGCTTTTGATATGGAAGAAGGTTGTGATTATACTCTCGAAGTATCAAAGGATGGTTACGGAACTACCGTCAATAAAATCAATAAGGTTATTAAAAAAGTTAAACCCAAAGTCGTTTCCCAAGATTTGGGTATGTTTAAGGAAGGCGACCTAATCACGATTGACAATATCTATTACGATATGGGTAGTGCCAAAATTAGAAAAGATGCCGCCAGAGAATTGGATAAACTCGCGGCAACTTTGATGAAAAACCCAAGTATGATTATCGAATTAGGTTCACATACCGATAGCCGTGGTGATGCACAGGAAAATCTAAATCTTTCATCCAAACGTGCTCAAGCTGCCGTAGATTATATTGCTAGCAAAGGTGTTGAGCGTAATAGAATGTTGGCTAAAGGATATGGAGAGTCATTGTTAGTAAATGGCTGTTCGGACGGTGTAAGTTGCACCGAACGTGAGCATCAAAAAAACCGAAGAACTACTGTAAAGGTAATCAAAGCCAAAACGGAATAGGAGTAAAGGGTTAAAGAATATGTATTCTCGCAGTAGAGACGCAATGATTGCGTCTCAAGCCAAATTAGATATAGCATAGGAGTATCAACGTAAACATGAGTCATTCCTAGTTTCAACATTGAGGTTATTTCTTAATTGTTTGTAAAAAAAAGGGCGTTCGAAAAACTAATTTCGAACGCCTTTTTGATACTATATTTTGAAATGAACCCTCTTGAGACGCAATCATTGCGTCTCTACTAGTAAAATTAAATCACTTATTCGGTCAATCACTAAAGCACTCAAAAACTAAGTTGCGCAATTACTAATCCTCCAATAATAGCACCTGCGATAGGTCCTACTATAGGTACCCAAGCATATTGCCAATCAGAACCTCCTTTACCAGCAATTGGTAAAATTGTATGTGCAATTCGAGGTCCTAAATCTCTAGCAGGATTGATTGCATAGCCTGTTGTACCACCCAAAGATAAACCAATTGCCCACACTAATAAACCAACAACGTAAGGCCCCAATTGATTTGGTACACTCGGCAAGGCTCCTAGTACTACGATAAGCAAAAGGGTTCCTAATAATTCACTCAGGACATTTGCGATAGGCTTATTGATAGCGGGAGATGTCGAAAAACAAGCCAGTTTCAGACCAGCATCTTCGGTTTTTTCCCAATGTGGATGATAGTGTATCCACACCAATGTTGCTCCAATAATTCCTCCCAAAATTTGTGCTAATATAAATGATCCCGCATTTGACCAGTCGCCAGATTTACAGGCCATAGCTACTGTCACGGCGGGGTTCAGGTGCGCCGCCGGGCTCCCAAACGCCGTAGATACAAAGATTCCTATGGTAACTGCCATTGCCCAACCTGTGGTAATGACCATCCAGCCAGCGTTTTCGCCTTTGGAGTGCTTAAGTAAAACATTGGCAACTACGCCATTGCCAAGATAAATTAAAACTGCTGTTCCGATTAGTTCGCCAAGAAAAGCTGAATGCATAGTCAAATAGTTTGATTTAGATGATTGGATAGTTGAATATAAGTTGGTTTTTTCAGGAATAGTTGCTAGGTATTAGTTTTAGACTTTTCTATAAAATCGTAATTATTTTGCCGAAAGTTATACCTTACCTTCAATTTCCTAAACTTTATATTATTGAAAACATAATATATCTTTTATTTACTTGTACAAATAAAAGAAAAATTTAATTAAAAGGTAGGCTTTGAAATGGGAATCGTGGGTATTTAATTTGCCTTGATGTTTAACTTTCGAAAAAGCTGTATTTTTGAGTGAAAACACCAGAAACGAAATATACCCCTTGAAAAAGGATTTTTGATATGAGAGAAGATTATTTGAAAGGTAACAAAGAAAACCTTTCATCTGTGGAGAAAGAAATCGAACGTGCTTTGCGTCCGCTTTCATTTGATGATTT
Organism: Flectobacillus sp.; assembly: GCF_049240685.1. NCBI lineage: Bacteria > Pseudomonadati > Bacteroidota > Cytophagia > Cytophagales > Flectobacillaceae > Flectobacillus > Flectobacillus sp. Next base: position 6,652 of record NZ_JBMLSD010000259.1, on the reverse strand, counting down.
TACAGGTCAAGATAAGGTACTTGAGAACCTTAAGATTTTTGTGATGGCTGCCAAACAACGCGAGGAAGCCCTCGATCACGTACTGTTACATGGCCCTCCAGGATTGGGTAAAACTACCCTATCTAATATCGTGGCCAATGAGTTGGAAGCAAATATCAAAATTACCTCAGGGCCAGTGCTCGATAAACCTTCTGATTTGGCGGGTTTGCTAACCAATCTTCAGCCATTTGATGTACTGTTTATTGACGAGATTCATCGACTAAATCCTATTGTAGAAGAATATCTTTACTCTGCAATGGAGGATTATAAGATTGATATTTTGCTTGATTCTGGTCCAAATGCTCGAAGTGTGCAAATTTCCCTCAATCCCTTTACCTTGATTGGTGCTACTACGCGTGCAGGTCTGTTGACTGCCCCTTTGCGTGCTCGTTTTGGTATCAATGCCCGCTTGGAATATTATGACGCCAAATTATTGACCACGATTGTACAACGTTCTTGTCAGATTTTAGGTACGCCAATCGACGATGCTGGAGCTTTTGAAATTGCCCGTCGTAGTCGTGGGACACCACGTATTGCTAACAACCTTCTGCGTCGTACTCGTGACTTTGCTCAGGTAAAAGGCAATGGTCGTATTACGGTCGATATTGCAGAGATGGCTTTGTCTGCCTTAGATGTAGACCAAAATGGTTTGGACGAAATGGATAACAGAATTTTGTCAACCATTATCGAAAAATTTAAAGGTGGTCCTGTCGGGCTTTCGACCATCGCTACAGCTTGTGGTGAGGAGGCCGAAACCATTGAAGAGGTATACGAGCCATTCTTGATTCAAGAAGGTTTCTTGAAAAGAACTTCCCGAGGACGTGAGGCTACCGAAAAGGCCTACGTTCATCTAGGTATCGTACCCAAATATCGTAGTGGTGAGCTATTTTAAAAACAAGGTCGAAAGAAAATCATCTCTTTCGACCTTGTTTTTTACCCCTAAATGTTCCCAAACTCCCCTCAAATTGTCAAATTTCCCAAATTTTTGCTCCCTACCCCTAAGATTTGCCCTTCCATGATAGCTGCCTCTACCTTTGTATCATCGGTTCCGAAATGGCAGCCTCACAAATTGAAATTCTTTATAAAAATCTCTCAATATATCATGGAAAAGTTTCTAACAGCAGTTTTGATTTTACACATTCTTTCTGGTTTCACCGCTTTGCTGGTTGGTTTAATCGCTATGTTTACTCCTAAAGGAAGTCCCAAACATTCACTTTGGGGACGTATCTATTATTATGCTATGATGGTAGTGGCTATTACAGCAGTACTAAGATTTAAAAATGAAACTCGTTTAGTTTTCTTGACTTGTATTGCGGTTTTTAGTTTCTATAATACTTTTACAGGTCGCCGATTGGTAGTAGTGGGGCGTAAAAATAACTGGCAAGCTCAAGACTGGATTGCCGCAATAATTACAGTAGTTTCGGGTATCGTGATGATTGCTTATGGTATTTGGGCTTATCAACAAGGCGTGACTTTTTACTTTGTGCTATTCGGTTTGTTTGGTTTGTTCTCCTTGATTATTGCTATGTCAGATATTTTGACTTTCATAGGAAAAATCAATCAGCCTTGGATGCTCAATCATATTAGCCGCATGGGAGGGTCATATATTGCTACGGTAACCGCATTTTTGGTAGTGAATAATCATGATGTATTACCTCCATTAGTAGCATGGATAGCCCCAGGCGTTATAGGAGGAATGATTATTGGACGTGTAAGAAGAAAGTATAAGCAAAAAATGCAGAAAGCTTAACTCGGACGAATAGGCTTGAAGTAGGTTTAGCCGAAAATAAGAAATATAAGTAATCGTGCAGAATAAGATTTAAGTTATGTGTCTAGGCAACAGGCACAAGGCAAAGAGTGTTAAAATGTTTTTTAATACCCATGGCCATGCTTTTCCCAAAACCCACTGCCGAAAGCCGTTACCTGAAAGCCCCGAGCATAATCTTAAATTTTGTTTTGCGTACATACTTAAGTCGTTCCTGTAAGGGCCTCTTATTTGTGTTTCAATTATGGTGCGACTTAAGTCGCACCCTAATTGAAAGGTCAATATGCAAAATAAAGTTTTCTTTTTAAGCTTTCGGCTTTCAGCTATGGGCATTCGGTAAAAACTTATCTATCGTTACTAAAAACAATTTATCACTCTTTGCCTGTTGCCTTGTGCCTAAAACACAAAACTTAAATCTTACTTTGCATTCATACTTATATACGGCCGTAGATTTGAAGAATAATCACTTAACCGCTCAATCACAATTCTCTAAACCTAACGCTCAAACAAAAGTCTTTGACCTGTTTTACTTTCGTCGAATGCTCCATTTTCGTAAGCCAAGTGCCCTGATACAATGGTATGTGTTACTTTAGAACGAAGCGTAGTGCCTTCTAGGGGCGACCAACCGCATTGGTAGAGTACGTTTTCTTTCGTAACGGTTACTTCCTCATTCAAGTCTACCAATACCAAATCTGCCCAATAGCCTTCGCGGATGTAACCTCTTTTCGAGATTTGGAAACAGTCTGCTACGGCGTGCGACATTTTCTCAGCGATTTTTTCTAAAGAGATTTTACCATCTTTATAAAACTCTAACATCAATTGTAATGGATGTTGCACCAATGGCAAGCCCGAAGGAGATGACCAATAAGGATTTTGTTTTTCTTCCCAAGTATGTGGCGCGTGGTCAGTTGCAATCACGTCGATGCGGTCATCGAGCAAGGCTGCCAACAATTGTTGTTTATGACCATCAGCTTTTACGGCAGGATTACATTTGATTTGGTTGCCCAATGTTTCATAATCACGAGCATCAAACCAAAGGTGGTGCACACAAACCTCCGAAGTGATTTTCTTATCTTTTAGTGGAATATCATTACGGAATAAATGCGTTTCTTCGCCCGTTGTAATATGAAGAATATGCAAGCGAGCACCATGTTGTTGAGCCAACTCTATCGCCATCGAAGACGATTTGATACAAGCTTCCACATTTCGGATTTCAGGATGAACTCTTGGGTGTGGATTATCTCCGTATTTCTCTTTGTAAAGCGCCGAGTTTGCACGAACAGTAGCCTCATCTTCGCAGTGCGTAGCAATTAAAGTTGGGCTATTCGAGAAAATATTTGTTAACGTTTTCTCATTATCTACCAACATATTGCCTGTTGATGAACCCATGAAAACTTTGATACCACAAATATTTTGAATATTGGTTTTGAGAACTTCCTCGATATTATCGTTTGAAGCACCCATATAAAAAGAATAGTTCGCCAAAGATGTACGAGCCGCAATGTCGTATTTGTCTTGGAGTAATTCTTGAGTGAGAGCATTCGGAACGGTATTAGGCATTTCCATAAAAGTGGTTACGCCACCCGCCACACCTGCACGAGCTTCAGTATGAATACATGCTTTGTGTGTAAGACCTGGCTCACGGAAGTGCACTTGGTCGTCGATTACACCTGGTAAGAGGTATTTGCCTGTCGCATCAATGGTTTTGTCGGCTGAGATTCCGCTTAAATTAGTGCCAATCTGGTCGATAAAACCGTCTTTTACTAAAATGTCAGCAACTTGAATTTTGCCTTCGTTGACAACTTGAGCATTGAGGATTAGAATAGAGCTCATGGAGGAAAAAATTAAGGAGTTATGAGTGTGGCAACAAAATTACCCATAACTCATAACTCCTTGCTAATTTTTTTTGAAAAAACTAAAATTCTAACTTGAGTCTAATATCAAATAATGTTTGGTCTCTACATGAGGCCAATCATTATTTTACCTCCAATACTTTAAACTCTGTACGACGGTTCATTTGGTGTTCTTCTTCGGTACATTCTACGCCATCGGCGCATTTGTTGACCAACTGAGATTCGCCGTAACCTTTGGCAACGATACGTGTACGTGAGATACCTTTTGAAATAATATACTCAACCGCGGAATCGGCACGGCGTTGACTTAATTTTTGGTTGTAATCTGTCGAAGCGCGTGAGTCGGTATGCGAACCTAACTCTAATTTAATGTTTGGATTATCTTCTAAAATCTGAACGATTTTGTCTAGTTCTACACTCGCATCATTACGAATATTCGATTTGTCGAGGTCGTAATAAATGGGTGCAATATGAAAAAGCTTCGTAATTTCTATACCAACTTCTGGCTTATCAAGGGAGATATTTACATAATAAGTCGTATCGTTTTCGGCCTTTGTAAGTTTTTCTAAAGGAACATCCTTTCCAATCATGGTAAAAGGCTCACGCTTGATGAAATACCCTTTTTTATCGGTCACAAGTGTATATGATTTTCCTGCTTCAACTCTAATTTTACCAAAACTACCATCTGCTTTTGTAAAAACTTCTTCTAATGCTTGTTGACTTTCGTTGTCCAAAATAGCCACACGCACAGAGTCTAGCCCTTCATTTTTGACATTGCTTACGATACCTGCCAAAAAGTAACGAATCGTTTTCTTAGCTGGATCTTTTTGTACAATAACAGGAGGAGTTTCTTGGTACTTCTTGCCCGGCTGGGTGTTTTCATAATAGTAAATATCGTCGTCTCCTTTACCACTATCACGATTTGAGGCAAAATATCCTTTTGTAGAATCTATTGCTACAAGTCCAAAGTCATCAAAGCGAGAGTTGAGAGGCAAGCCTAAGTGCTCTACTTGAATTTCTCCATTTTTACGAGTAGCCATATACAAATCCAAACCACCTAAGCCTGGGTGGCCGTCAGAAGCAAAATATAACTTTCCATCAGCAGATACATAAGGGAACATCTCGTCACCAGCCGTATTAATATCAGCGCCCATATTGATAGCACGCCCAAAACGACCTGCATTGTCAATATTGGCTCTATACAAATCTAATCCACCTTTTCCGCCTGCACGATTTGAACTAAAATACAAGGTACGACCATCATTAGAAAACGAAGGGCTACCATCCCAAGCCAATGAGTCAGATACCGAAATTAATTCTGGTTCGCTCCAAACGCCATCATTTAGTTTAGAAATATACAAATCCACATCAGGCGATTGGTCAGAACGTTTTCCTGTATTACCACGGGCAAAAACCATCGTTTTTCCATCACGGGTAAAGGCTGGAGTACCTTCGTTGGCGTTGTCTTTGAAGATATTGGTACTAAACAAGCGAGGCGTTCCTACCTCGGTTGGGCTATTGAGCGGCGCACGATAAAGACCAAGATAAGGCAAACCATTGTTTTTGTAGGTCAATTCTTTACGAGAAGCCGTAAAAATCAAATCCTTATCAATCAAAATAGGAGAAAACTCCGAGCCAGAAGAGTTGATACTGACAGGCTGAATCTCGATGAAAGTCTTTTTGTTGGCAAGCGCCAAAACTTCAGGGAGCATATCCAACTCAGCAATAGCTTTGTTTTTGAACTCCTTGCTAGGCACGCCCGAAAGATACTTCTCAAGGTTTTTGGCAGCATCCTCATATTTGCCTTGCGCTTTTTGAGCATAAGCCAAATGGAAACGGATATCGTTTTCACGACTACCAGCCGCTAAGGCTTTCTCATAATATTCGCCTGCCTGAAGCATACGATTAGAAAGACGATATGACTCAGCAATCAAAAATGAGGATTTGGCAGTTTCGTAATTGGCAGAGCTCGATTTCTGAAACTCCTTGATTGCCAATTCATATTCTCCGTTTTCAAACTTTTTCTGTCCTTTCTTAAACGACTGTAAAGCCGAGTTACAGCTCCCGAGCATCAATACTGTGGACAATAAGTATATTGAGGTACGAAGTTTTTGCATATAGAAATAGATTTTTTGTAACGGCGATAGGCTTTAGGCCACTTAAATTAGAAAAGAATTTTAAACTTTTTGTTTATTTCTTAAAGACTTATTTTTGGTAAAGACACAATCCAAGCAAAAATCGTTGACAGTTTATCTGGAAAAAGGAAAAGTTTTTACCATACAACTATATTCCTCTTGCACAAGAAACTACATTTAGGCTAAGACCGTGAGTTTCACTTAATAAGTAAAGAGCTAGACGCCCACTATATTGTTTTTCTACAATATCATAACAAGACAAACCTAACTATTTACGAATTTAGGTACTTTGACCGTTTATTAAACGAATTTTAGCTGAAAATGATTGTACTTATGTAATATACTTATTGTTAAACCTTTCAGAATGAGTAAAATAAGGCTTTTTTAAAAATATAAAAAATTGTATTTTCAAAAGTTGGGATTTATCATAAAAAATATTGTACCTTTGCAACCCAAGTTTAATAGTTAGAATGATAAGTGTTCTAATAGTCAGTAGGTTATAAGGCTTTAGCCTTTTATTTTTATTATTAAACAAAAAGAAGTTTAATAATTTGATTACAGCAGTGATGTTGCAATTTTTTAACAAATCAAAAAGATGAGAAAGAGAATTCAAAAAGAAGAATTTAGTCCTGAAAGAAGAGAACAATCACGTACAAGAAGAGAAGAATTAAAACGTGAATTAAGAGGTGAAGCTCCTGCTAAAAACGAGCGCTACTCAGATAAAAAATCATTTGACTCAAGAGAGTCGCGTCCTGCCCGCAAAGATTTCAAACCAAATTTCGAGAAAAAAGATTTTAATCGTGACGACTCACGTCCACGTCGTGAAGGTGGCTTCAATGGCGAAAAGCGTGAATTCCGTC
>NZ_JBMLSD010000258.1:0-5007 GCF_049240685.1 Flectobacillus sp. | reverse complement strand
AATTTTGTCCAGTAATCAGACCTTTGCCACCAACTCCAACACAATTAACTCATTTACAAACAGATACCATTTAATAAGATTCAAATAGTTTGATTGGATATATATATTTTTCTTAGGTATTTAAGATAATTTTATCATAAACCCTACAATGTATAACCCCATAAACTATGAAAAAATTAAGCAAAATGCTATTACTATTCCTACTGGTAGTAATAATTGGCATAGTAGGTATTCTTTCTTATGTATCGTTTGCGCTTCCTGATGTTGGTCCTCCGCCAGAAATAAGTATAAAATCCAACGCCGCCTCTATCGAAAATGGGAGATATTTGGCAAATCACGTAGCGGTTTGTATTGACTGTCACAGTACGAGGGATTATACCCTATTTGCTGCCCCTCCTATTGCAGGAACAGAAGGCAAAGGCGGTGAAACTTTTGATCATCGCTTAGGTTTCCCCGGCAGCTATACTGCAAAAAATATCACTCCATCGGGTATAGGAAATTGGACTGATGGTGAAATTTACAGAGCTATGACCACTGGTGTGAGTAAAGACGGACATGCCCTTTTTCCTATAATGCCATACCCTTATTACGCTTCCATGGATCCACAAGATGCCAATGATATTATCGCCTATATCAGAACTCTAAAGCCCCTTGAAAATACACCACCTCCCTCTTCATCGGATTTTCCAATGAATTTTATCATTAATACCATTCCGCAGAAAGCTAAAGCTATGTCAAAACCTAGTGAAGATGATGTGCTAAAGTATGGGGAATACCTCATTACGGTAGCTTCTTGCAGAGAATGCCATACCAAACCAGACGATAAAGGAGGAAAAGTACCAGGAATGGATTATGCAGGAGGGTTCGTATTTCCAATGCCAGGATTTGGTACATTAGTTTCGCCCAATCTTACTCCAGACCCTGAAACAGGGATTGGGAAATGGACTGAAGAAGCTTTTGTGGCTAGATTTAAAGCATACGGAGAAAGTACCTACCAATCTCCAAAAGTTGGTAAAGGTCAATTTCAAACTATGATGCCTTGGACAATGTATAGCGGAATGAAGGTAAAAGATTTAAAGGCTATTTATGCCTATTTAAGGAGTATAAAACCTGTAAAAAATAAGGTTGTCAAATTTACTTCTGAAATATAAGTAACTCAGGCGTTTTGTGATTGAGTGATTAGGGACTTTTCAAATGGTTAATCTTTATACACTCAATCACAATTCGCTAATTTACTAGATACTTTTATAATGCACCTCTGATAAATCTCTTAAAATTGCTGCACTCTTTTCTGCTGAAATATCCCTTTGTGGATTAGCCAACATTTCGTAACCCACCATAAATTTCTTGACGGTTGCCGAACGCAATAATGGTGGATAAAATACAAAATGCCAATGCCATTCGTCATGTGGCAAGCCGTCGGTTGGTGCCTGATGAATACCCGCAGAATACGGAAAAGATGTCTCAAATAAATTATCGTATTTCACAGTCAGGCGCTTGTAGGCATTTGCCAAAGCATCGCGCTCATAGGTAGTCATGTCACTGATACGAGCCATTTTGCGTTTTGGAATCAACATAGCCTCAAATGGCCACACAGCCCAGAATGGTACTAAAGCCACAAAATGTTCATTCTCAAATAGCACTCGTTCCTTTTTTTCTAATTCTTTTTCTAAATAATCAGCCAAAAGCGAACGGTTGTGTTTTGCCCAATATTTAGCTTGAGCATTTTGCTTCTTTTGTGGCTCATCTGGAATACTACTTTGTGCCCAAATCTGACCATGGGGATGAGGATTCGAACATCCCATTACAAAACCCTTATTCTCAAATATCTGAACATAATTGATAAAATCCTTTGCTCCTAAAGTATTGTATTCCTCAACCCAAGCATCTACTACAGCACGGATTCCCTCTTCCGACATTTCTGGAACGGTAAGGTTGTGAGCAGGTGAAAAGCAAATTACACGACCAACACCTTTTTCCGTTTTTGCTAAAAACAATTCGCCATCTTCGTATTTTTCGTCTGGCGTGTCTTTCAATAATGCAGCAAAATCATTATCAAAAACATACACTTGCTCATAATTAGGATTTACTTCGCCATTGGCTCGCGTATTTCCTGCACACAAATAACACTCAGGATCATGCGCTGGACGTTCGTCATTGGCTAACTTTTCTACCTGACCCTGCCAAGGACGCTTCGCGCGGTGCGGTGATACTAATACCCAGCTTTCGGTAAGTGGGTTATATCTACGATGTGGATTTTCATTAAAATTCATAAAAGACGGTAAGCTATCGGCGATAGGCTATTAGCTATTTTGATTTTGTAATATGACGATTGGATATCGACAAGACACATTTATACTATTTCGGTACCATTGGTTAGTGCTACAACATAATAGACCAACTCACGGTTGAATTCTTTTCGGTAAGCCTCTGTCAAGCCAGCGATGAATGAATCCAATTGTGATTTTTCTACAATATTGACAGTGCAACCGCCAAAGCCTCCACCCATCATCCTAGAGCCTATTACGGCCATATTTTCTCTGGTTTGTTCCACCAAAAAGTCTAATTCAGGACAACTTACTTCATAATCATGCTGAAGCCCACGGTGAGTCTCATACATTTTTCTTCCAAAAGTACCCAAGTCATTTTGTAAAAGAGCTTCACAGGCTACTACAACCCTCTCGATTTCGCCAACAACATATTTTGCACGACGATAAACTACCTCAGTCATCAGTGGTTCGGCCTCGGCCAACATCTCAAAAGTTACATCACGCCAAGAGCCTATTTCAGGAAAAATTGAAGCAAGGGTTCTTAGCGCCTCCTCACATTCCAAGCGACGAGTATTGTATTCAGAATCTCCCAATGAATGCTTTACACCAGTATTGCAAAGCACCACTACATGGTCGGGCAAAGCAATAGGGAAATATTCAAATGAAAGATCACGACAATCTAGACGAATTACAGAATCCTTTTTGCCAAACATTGAAGCAAACTGGTCCATAATACCACAATTTACCCCTACAAAATTGTTCTCGGCCGCCTTCGAAACCTGCACCATTTGAAGTGTCGATAAACCCAAATTATAAATATGGTTTAGGGCAAAAGATAGACCCGTTTCTACTGCAGCCGACGACGAAACCCCTGCACCCAAAGGGATATCTCCGCCAAAAACTACATTAAAACCACCAAATTTCTTACCTGCTTTTTGAAGTTCATCTACTACCCCAATCAAGTAATTACACCAAGAATGCTCAGATGCTACAGGATTATTTACCGAAAAAACAGTCGAGCTATCCAAATCGAAAGCTACTGCATGACATTCGTTGTCGGTACGTGGAGAAATAGCAAAGTAAATTGCTTTATCGATACTTGCCGGCAAAACATAGCCATCGTTGTAGTCTGTATGTTCGCCAATGAGATTGATACGACCAGGAGCACGAACAGTAATGGCAGGTTCAGCTGAGAAGGTATCGACAAATTTTTTGATGATTGATTCAGGATACATGTTAAGTTGTTTCAATAAGATTGAATAAGGTAAGATGCCATAGCCTTGGTACTTTTCGATGAATTCTAAAAAAGAAATTCCCGATTTAGACTGTAGGCACACTAGTCACTAAAGGCCAAACAGCTAAAAAAAACACAATTAAAACGCTTTTTAATACAGTTGGCATAAATGGATATTCAAAGAAATCAATTTTTTAAGCAAAAAACTAACCCTTTATTAAGTCATAACTCGTATTTTACCAAAACTGAACTAAAATACCCTTCAAACCCAATAATCAAACATTTGCACAGATTTGCACAATTCTAGGAAACACAAATCAGACTAAGACTATTGGAGGAATGTTTGTAATTTAGCAGTTCCAAAAGCCAAGGCTTAGGACTTCCTCAAAAATATGCAAAAGACACAAGTAACCATCAAACATATAGCGCAAGCCTTGAATATTTCGATTTCGACGGTTTCGCGCGCACTACAAAATCATCCACGCATTGGTTTAAGAACAAAAGAAAAGGTTTTTGAAATGGCACAAAAACTCAACTACGTTCCTAATCCAGCGGCGATTTTGCTCAAAAAAAATAAAACATATACGATTGGGGTGGTTTTGCCACACCTTCAGGAAGAGTTTTTCTCACAAGCGATTACCGCCATTGAAGATGTTATTTCTGCCGAAAATTATAATGTAGTCATTAGTCAATCTCGCGATAAATTAGAAAGAGAAAACAGAGCCATCAAATCTTTTATAAGCAGTCGGGTTGATGGAGTAATAGCCTCGATTTCGGCCGAAACAACACAATATTATCAATTTCGAGAATTAGAGAAATATGGTATCCCTATTGTATTTTTCGACCGCGCGCCCAAAGATGTTCCCGTAAATAAAGTAAGAGGTAATATTGCGGATGCGGCATTTGAAGTAATTGATTTTTTGGCAAAAAAAGGAATCAAAAAAGTGGCGATATTGAACGGCCCAGCTAGCTTAGAAATCTCTGATGAACGCTTGATGGGTTATTGGGGTGCAATGAAAAAATTTAATCTCCCAATTATTCAAAATTATATCAAGTCTACTGACTTGAGCAAGGAAGATACAACTAAAAAGATGATTGAATTGCTAAACTGCGAAGATTTGCCAGAAGCAGTATTCTGTTTCAACGATTATGTGGCACTTTATGCAATGCAAGCCTGCAAACAAAAGGGGCTTATTCCCAACAAAGATATCATGTTTGTGAGCTTTGCAAATCTTCCGATTACTACCTATTTGGACAACCCTCCCTTGGCCTCGGTAGAGCAGTTCGCTTACCAAATGGGAGAAAAAGCGGCACAACTCTTGTTAAAAATCATCCGTGCTGAAAATGAACCTCTCGAACCCGAGGATATCCTAGTAAATACCAAACTAATTGTACATTAAGTGGGGTTTTGGAGGGATAATTTACTTTTTAAAAATCTAAGTAGGAAAACGTTATTAGTTAACAGTCTGATTACTGGACAAAATTGAAGTTACTAGTTCAAGA
>NZ_JBMLSD010000257.1:2308-3998 GCF_049240685.1 Flectobacillus sp. | reverse complement strand
TAAAATAAATAATTTTAGTCAAATAGATACATTTGGCCTAAAATCGCTATAGTTTGAACTCATGGCGTTATGAGTTATTGGATTATTTTGTGGTAATTTGTTGTGTGATTCAGAGAAATCCCCAAATCTTATTTGGTTTTTTCTTTGAATTGCCATTGGTTCTTAGTTTTTGAAGAAAAATATCCTGATTTATATTTTGAAAATAGACTAAATTATGCGTTTTTCTACCTAAGACCCACCGATTATTCTCTATTTGTTACATATTATTTTTTACAATAAAGTTTATGAGTAATTCAGCAAGTACCTTGTTCGACAAAGTGTGGGATGCACACGTTGTTCGCAAAATTGAAGATGGTCCAGACGTATTTTTGATTGACCGCCACTTCATTCACGAAGTAACTAGCCCAGTGGCATTTTTGGGTCTTGAGACGAGAGGCATTGGTGTGCTTTATCCAGAAAGAACTTTCGCTACTGCTGACCATAACACGCCAACTATCAACCAACACTTACCTGTAGAGGATCCACTTTCCGCTAATCAGTTGAAAGCTTTGGAAACAAACACAGCAAAGTATGGTATCTCTCACTGGGGATTAGGTAACCCTAAAAATGGTATTGTACACGTAGTAGGGCCAGAAAATGGTATTACTCTTCCGGGTATGACTATCGTTTGTGGTGACTCTCACACCTCTACGCACGGTGCATTTGGTGCTATTGCCTTTGGTATTGGTACTTCTGAAGTTGAGATGGTACTTTCTTCACAATGTATCATGCAGCCTAAGCCTAAGAAAATGCGTATCACGATAAATGGTACCTTAGGTAAAGGTGTTACACCGAAAGACGTTGCTTTATTCATTATCTCACAAATTACAGCATCAGGTGCTACAGGATACTTTGTAGAATATGCTGGTGAGGTATTCGAAAATATGTCGATGGAAGGTCGTATGACTGTGTGTAACCTTTCTATCGAAATGGGTGCTCGTGGTGGTATGATTGCTCCAGACCAAACTACTTTCAATTATTTGGAAGGTCGTGAGCTAGCGCCAAAAGGCGAAGCTTGGGAAAATGCTTTGGCTTACTGGAAAACTTTGAAGACTGACGAAGGTGCTACATTCGATTATGAATTGACTTACGAAGCTTCACAAATTGAACCTCAAATTACGTACGGTACAAACCCAGGCTTGGGTACAGGTATCACACAAAAAATTCCTACTGCATCAGCGGTAAAAGACGGCGAAGCTTCTTACAAGAAGTCTTTGAACTACATGGGATTTGCTGAAAATGAGGAAATTATCGGTAAACAAGTTGACTACGTATTCTTAGGAAGCTGTACAAACGGTCGTATCGAAGACTTCCGTGCATTTGCTTCTATTGTAAAAGGACGTAAGAAAGCTGATAACATCACAGCATGGTTGGTGCCAGGCTCTCATATTGTTGAAGCTCAAATTAAAGAAGAAGGTATCTTAGATATCCTAACAGAAGCAGGATTTATGTTGCGTCAACCAGGATGTTCAGCATGTTTGGCCATGAACGACGATAAAATTCCAGCTGGCAAATATGCAGTAAGTACTTCAAACCGTAACTTCGAAGGTCGTCAAGGCCCAGGCTCACGCACACTATTGGCATCGCCATTAGTAGCCGCTGCCGCAGCAGTTACAGGTGTTGTTACTGACCCTAGAGAGCTATTGTAATT
>NZ_JBMLSD010000257.1:0-2208 GCF_049240685.1 Flectobacillus sp. | reverse complement strand
AAATGGCTTACGATAAATTTCAAATATTAACTTCAACAGCTGTTCCGTTGCCATTAGAAAATGTGGATACGGATCAAATTATCCCTGCTCGCTTTTTGAAAGCGACAAAACGTGAAGGATTCGGAGATAACCTTTTCCGTGACTGGCGCTACAATGGCGATGATACTCCTAAACAAGATTTCGTATTGAATAACCCAACTTATTCAGGAAAAATCTTAGTAGCAGGTCGTAACTTTGGTAGTGGCTCTAGCCGTGAGCACGCAGCTTGGGCTATTTATGACTACGGTTTCCGTTGTGTGGTATCGAGTTTCTTTGCTGATATTTTCAAAAATAACTCCCTAAATATCGGTATCCTACCAGTGCAAGTGAGTCCTGAGTTTTTGGACAAAATTTTCCAAGCCATTGAAGCAGACCCTAAAGCAGAAATCGTAGTTGACCTTCCAGCTCAGACTATCTCGATTGCTGCCACTGGAGAAAGCGAAAGTTTTGCTATCAACGGTTACAAAAAACATAATATGTTGAATGGTTTTGATGATATTGATTATTTACAATCAATGAAAGAAGAAATCAAAACATTCGCAGAGAAGAGTTTGTACTAAGAAATGCTGTAGGCTGTAGGCTGTAAGCTTTAAGGGTTTTTATATTTACCCTAAGCTTATAGCTTACAGCCTATTGCCTATGGCAAAATATGAGACATATCGAAATTATGGACACCACTCTCCGCGATGGAGAACAAACCAGTGGTGTATCTTTTTCCGCTCCCGAAAAACTGACAATTGCGCAACTTCTATTACAAGAAGTGAAAGTTGACAGAATTGAGATTGCTTCTGCTAGAGTTTCTGAAGGTGAGTTCCAAGCTGTAAAAAAAGTGACAGAATGGGCTTCCGAAAATGGATTTATCGATAAGGTAGAGGTATTGACATTTGTCGATGGCGAAACCTCAGTAAATTGGATGCTGGAAGCAGGGGCTAAGGTAATGAATTTGCTTACCAAAGGTTCCCTCAACCACCTAACCCACCAACTCAAAAAAACACCTGAGCAACACTTTGCAGATATTGCTAAGGTTATCGAACTCGCTGGTTCAAAAGGTATTGATTGTAATGTTTATCTCGAAGACTGGAGTAATGGAATGCGTAATTCTCAAGAATACGTATTACAATATTTAGATTTTTTGACTAAACAACCTATCAAAAGAGTCCTTTTGCCAGATACCCTTGGGGTTTTGACACCAAGAGAAACATTCGAGTATATCGATTTGTTGGTGAAGCGCTATCCAAATACGCATTTTGATTTTCATGCACACAACGATTACGATTTGAGTATCGCCAATGTGATGGAAGCCATCAAAGCAGGAGCTCATGGTTTGCATTTGACCGTCAACGGGATGGGTGAACGTGCTGGCAACGCCCCTCTTTCGAGTGCTATTGCTATTATCAATGACTTTATGAAGGAGGAGGCTACAACTTCTGTTAATGAAAGTTCATTGTATACCATTAGTAAATTGGTTGAAACATTCTCTGGTTTCCGTATTCCTGTGAACAAGCCTATTACAGGCGAAAATGTATTTACGCAAACTGCGGGTATTCATGCCGACGGAGATAACAAAAAGAATCTTTACTTCAATGACTTGATGCCTGAGCGTTTTGGTCGTGAACGTAAATATGCTTTGGGTAAAACCTCAGGCAAAGCTAATATTGAAAAAAACCTTCAGGAGTTAGGTATTAAATTAGCTGATGCCGACCTCAAGAAAGTCACTCAACGTATTATTGAACTGGGCGATAGAAAAGAGGTGGTAACGCGTGAAGATTTACCATACATTATTTCCGACGTTCTTGATAGTAATACTATTGAAGAAAAAGTAATTGTTTTGAATTACGTATTGACACATTCTAAAAACCTTAAACCTTCAGCGACAGTGCAAGTACAAGTTCGTGAGAGAATTTACGAGGAAAGTGCTCAAGGAGATGGTCAATATGATGCTTTTATGAATGCCCTGAAGAAGATATACTGCCTCAAAGGTGTTTCATTGCCAAATCTTACCGATTATGCCGTTCGTATTCCTCCAGGTGGAAAAACCGACGCCCTTTGCGAAACTATCATTACATGGGATCACAATGGCAAAGAGTTTAAAACCCGAGGTCTAGATTCAGACCAAACTGTTTCAGCCATCAAAGCTACACAGAAGATGTTGAATATAATTTAGTAAGG
>NZ_JBMLSD010000256.1:2087-9459 GCF_049240685.1 Flectobacillus sp. | reverse complement strand
ATTGCGTCTCTAATGCTAGAATGCAGATTTTACAAAACGCCTCACTTATCTGATATTATCTAAATTGTAGTGCAAGCCTCTATTTTCTTTACGAGCAATGGCATGTTTAATCACCAAATATGCTGCATTAATCATATTTCTCAACTGACAAATAGATACCGATAATTTGGATTCACGATATAACTCTTCGTGTTCGATATAAATCAGTTCCAGACGGTCATAGGCACGTTTCAAACGACGGTCAGTTCTTACAATGCCGACGTAATTACTCATGATAGATTCCAATTCACGCGTCATTTCGGTTACTAATATTAATTCTTCTGGGTGCGTTGTACCGTCATCGTTCCAGTCCGGAATATTGTCAGGAATGGTATTTTCTTGATAAATTTCAATCGTTTTTTCAAATGCGCGATGCGCATACACAATAGCTTCGAGCAGAGAATTGGACGCCAGACGATTTGCGCCATGCAAGCCTGTGCACGAGCATTCGCCTGCGGCAAAAAGGTAATTAATCGTCGTTTGTGAAAATTCGTTAACCTTAATCCCTCCACATAGATAATGTTGTGCTGGCACCACTGGAATCATATCGTTGCCAGTAATATCCAAGCCCAAGTTATCCTTGCAGTATTTGTAAATCATCGGAAAATGATGCTTGAAATCTTCTGATTCCAAATGGCGAGTATCCAAATAAACATGGTCGACCCCATTTTTCTTCATTTCAGAGTCTATTGCTCTAGCAACAATATCGCGTGGAGCCAGTGACAAACGAGGGTCATAATTTTCCATGAAGGTCTGACCATCCTTATTTTTCAGAATACCCCCATGCCCTCTAACAGCCTCCGAAATCAGGAAAGAAGGCTTTTTGCCAGGCTGATACAATGACGTTGGGTGAAACTGGATAAACTCCATATTGTCCACCAAAGCCTTGGCACGATAAGCCATCGAAATACCATCGCCCGTAGCAATAGTTGGGTTGGTAGTACTTTGATAGATTTGACCAATACCACCCGTTGCTAACAGCGTAGTTTTGGCCAGAAAAGTCTCTGGTTTACCTGTCAAAGTATTGAATACATATACCCCAAAGCATCTTTTGTCGGGAGTATCTTTAGTAACTTTTTCGCCCAAGTGGTGCTGGGTAATCAAATCAATAGCAAAATAATGCGTAAAAATTTCAACGCTTGGAAAAGATTTTACCTTGGCAAGTAAGGCACGCTCTATCTCGTTACCTGTAGAATCTTTATGGTGTAAAATACGATGGTCTGAATGCCCTCCTTCTTTTACCAAGTCGTAAGAACCATCAGCTTTTTTGTCGAACTCTGTGCCATAATCAATCAGCTCTTGTAAACGAGCAGGTGCTTCTTTTACCACTATCTCTACGACTTTGGGGTCTGACAAAAAATCGCCCGCAATCATGGTATCTTCGATATGTTTTTCGAAGGAATCCTCATTATTCCAAACAGCAGCAATACCACCTTGCGCATATTTGGTATTGGTTTCTTCGGCCACCGTTTTAGTGATGACTGCGATTTTGACATCTTGCTTCTTTTCTGCAAAATGCGATGCAAGTTTGGCGGTGTAGGAAAGTCCTGCAATACCAGAGCCTATGACTAAAAAATCGTATTTGGGCATTATTTTGAAATATGTTTATCTTGACTATAGGGCTAACGGCTTTTAGCCATCAGTTGTTGAATTGTGTCTTAATTTCAGTAAAAAGCTACACTGTGCTTTTGGCTTTAAGCATTAGAAAAAGTCTATATTACTTCAATAGTAAAGATATGATATAGCTTAAAAGAGTATTTTAATCAAATCATAGAAATAATTTTGCCTAAAGCCTACAGCTCACAGCCCAAAGCCCCCTGAAATGTCGCCAAAGTTACGTGCAAAGACGTTATCATTTTGAGTTAAAAATAAAATATTTCCTAGAAATCGTAAATTATTCACACAATCTCTAGAATTATTTACAAATATAAGCACTCAGCTGAGGTATTTTGAAAAACTGTCAGAATCAGGATAAAATCATTCCTTCAAAATTCTATATTTGTTTAAACACTTTAGAAAAAGAGATTTCTTGAATCAGCCTAAATTGTTTAATTTCGGGCTTTAAATGAAGCTATCTTGAGTCAAAACTGTATTATTGAGCACTTAGCAAGCCATGATATAGCCATACCAAAAGCTCAAATTAAGCCTTATTTTAATATACCTTTGGCTGTTCGCTGTTAGAATCTCAAACAGTTGCCAGCTAATAAGCCTTAATATTTAATCAACTCTTTTATGGATGTAAATAAGTCCAACAATAGTCTATGGAAAGCTGGTACAGGCGCATTTGCGATTTTGTCAGCTGTTTTAGGCTACTTACTATTTGAAGCAAAAGGTATCAGCAAAGACCAAAATCGCATAATTGACCAGCGTGTAGCCGAAATTTCGTCGGCACGTATGAGCTTGGACTCGATTGGGATGCAAATGGATGCTAAAATTGCGGAAATCAAATCTTTGGGTGGACGTGTAGAGGAATTGGAGGCTGCCAAAAAACAGTTGGAAGCGGATGTAGCTGGACTCAAATCGGCTGGGGAACTTTCAAAACAGCAATACGACAACAAAATAGCCGAATATATTAGCCTTCTCAACAACAAAGACGCCGAACTCAATCGCCTGCGTAAGGAAAATGGTATTTTGGCTGAGAAAAACCGAACCTTAATTTCAGAAAATACGGATTTAAGTTCTGAGAATATTTCATTAAAAGGTATCAAAAAATCTTTGAGTGATTCGGTCGAAAATGTGTCTCGTAAAAACTCTGAACTTTCGGCAAAAGTGAGTAGAGCCTCTGCCTTGCAAGCCCAAGAAGTACAAGTCTTGGCAGTATCAGATAGAGGAAAAGAACGTGATGGAGGAACCTATAGAGTTTCGAAAATTAATAAAATCAAAGTGGTTTTCAGCCTCATGCCCAATCCCATTGCCAAGCAAGACGAAAAGATTATCTACCTTCGCGTGCTCGACCCAGATGGTGCAATATTGTTTGACACGGCTGCTGGTTCGGGAAGTTTTAACATATTTGGGAAGGAAACGAATTATACAGCTAAAAAGTCAATCTTCTTTCAAAACAATAACCAAACCGTTGAAATTTCATACCAACGTGGCGGAAATTCTCCGTATCGTGTGGGCAACTATAAAGTAGAATTATACTCCGAAGGATACCAAATCGGAACAGGTGGGTTTACGGTAAAATAACACTTTTCTATTGGGGATTTAGGATTTCTGATTTCGGAATATTCAAAAAAGGGTCGAAAACTAGTTTTCGACCCTTTTTTGACGCTTCAATACAGGATAAAACATTTCAAGAAGCAAGATATGCTTTCAGACGCAAAGCATTGCGTCTCTACTGGTGAAATAAGCTATTTTAGGCAAAGACAATTCACAATTCATCATTCACCACTCACAACTCATCATTTAACAAATAACTTTTTCCGAAACTAATATATCAGCTTGCTTATGCTTTTTTGTGGCTGTTAAAAATTCCTTAAACCATTTTCCTGAACTTTTTACAATTCTTTCTTGAGTTTCGAAATCTACATATACTAAGCCAAATTTGGGTTGATAACCTTCTCTCCATTCAAAATTATCGGTTAATGTCCACGCCAAATATCCTCCTACATTGATACCTTCTTGCTTTGCTTTCAGAATACTTTGTAAATACGTTTGATAAAAAGCTGTTCGCTCAGGGTCATGTACTTCGCCATGACGAAGGGTATCTTTAAATGCAGCGCCATTTTCGGTAATAATCAGCTGCTTGATTTGAGGATACGATGCAAATTTCTTGATAATTTCATACATCCCATCTGGCGATACCTCCCAGCCCAAGTCCGTTGTATGTTGTACGCCTCGCTTATGAGGTTTTACTTCCATCGCATTGATATAGGGCATCCACCAAGCTCCTTTCATCACCAACTTAAAGTAGTTTTGAATACCAATAAAATCAAAGTCAAACGCCAGTCGCTCCATATCACCTTCAAAAACATGTTTTTTCATCATGGTCTTAAGAAAAGGTAAATCTTCGATAGGATATCCTAAACCCAAAGCAGGCTCAAGAAATAGGCGATTGAGGAGGGCATCTACTTTTTGTGCGGCTTTAATATCGGCGAAGCGATGCGTATGTGGTTCGATATGTGAACAAGAGAATGTTGTTCCAATAATCGCATCGGGTACATTCTTACGAATCACCCTTGCACCTTCTGCCTGACAAAGCGCTGTATGATGAACTGCGGGTAAAAAATTACTCATACCCATACGCCCAGGCGCATGATAGCCCGTCATATAGCCCAAACCCGTAAAACCTGCTGGCTCATTGAGCACCATCCAATGTTTGACTTTTGAGCCAAATTCTTCGGTCAATACCTCACAATATTCCACAAACCACTCTACAATATGGCGGTTGGTCCAGCCACCCATATCCTCCAAAATCTGAGGTAAATCCCAATGATAAATCGTAGGCCAAGGTTCTAAGCCAAATTCTAAACAAGTATCGATGACTTTATGATAAAACTCAATTCCTTCAGGATTGACCGTGCCAATGCCATTAGGTAGAATTCTTGACCAAGCAAAAGAAAAACGAAATACTTCAAATCCCAGCTCCTTGGTCAGACAGATATCTTCGCGGTAGCGATGATAGAAATCGGTAGTTATATCGGCATTTGTTTTATCTAAAATTTTATTCTTTTTATGACTAAATCTATCCCAAATAGATTCTCCTTTACCGCCTTCCTTCCAAGCTCCTTCATTTTGAAAAGCCGACATTGCGATGCCCCATACAAAATCATTTCCAAAATCTTCCTTACACAATTGTTGATGGTTCATAATTTTATTATTTATTGAATGCGAGTATTAATGCTGAATGATGAGTTAGGACTGTACTAAGGATTTTCAACTATTGCGGATTGGGGATTTCTGATTTCGGAAATAAAGTAAAATACCTTTATTTTTTACAAAACATGAAAGATTACACTTCCGAAATCCCACATCCGATATCCGAAATAGACAGTTCCAGAATCCTTCGTACACCAGTAGTTGTAAATTATAAATACAAAGTTTTAACGATCAACACCCATTTCTATCTTATTTTACGTGATTAGGCTTTTGCCCCTTGGCGTTCTGCAAGTATATTATTTGTAAAATTTTGGTCTTAACTTTAGTCAACACGAATCCTTTCCCACTCCAACTTCTTGATAATTAACACTTTTCTATTTATTAAAAGGGCGACAAAAGTAAAAAAACTTTGTGAATAGTTTATGTTAAATCTTTTTTGATTGCATATAAGCCCTTAGAACCTCTCCAAAATTTGATAAGAAATTCATATTGAGCCTCCTCTTTTTACAAATTCTTAACTTATTACAAATCATTAAGTTACACTAAAATTACAATTTTGCACTGTGCTTCTGAGGAGGTAGAGGTGATAGCCAAGCACTACTTGTTAGCTATTTCTAACCAAGCAATCGCATATTATGCAAAGAAGAGATTTACTTCGACAATTGGCTCTTACTGCAGGAGGTTTATCACTTCCTTCGTTGGCAAATGCTCAAAAACCCAGCGCACCAAAACGTGTACTTCGTGTAGCTCATATTACCGATGTACACATCCAACCCTTGATTGGAGCGGCTAAAGGTTTTGAGCGTTGTTTGCACCATATTCAATCATTGGATATCAAACCAGACCTTATTATCAACTCTGGTGATTGTGTGATGGATGCACATAAACGCACTCCACACAATGCAGACAAACAATGGAAGCTTTTTAATGAAGTACTCAAAAGTGAAAATAATTTACCCGTCATCAGTTGTGTAGGCAATCACGACATCTGTTGCGAGGGCGATAGTTTCAAGACCTTCGAGGATGGTAAAAAATGGGCCATGGACGAGATGTCTATAAGCAAGCGCTATTACTCGCATGATACCGACCAATGGCGTTTTGTCATGCTCGATAGCGTTCAGCGCAAAAAAGATGGCTCATGGTACACAGCGCACCTCGACGACGAGCAATACGATTGGCTAAAGTCGACACTAAAGGCTACGCCCGACGACAAGCCCGTGATGGTAATTTCGCATATTCCGATTTTGGCGGCTTGCGTGTTTTTCGATGGCGACAATAGCAATAACGGTAAATGGGAAGTACCTGGTAGCTGGATGCACACCGATGCCAAACGTATTTCAAATCTTTTTGATGACCATAAAAATGTAAAACTGGCTGTTTCGGGACATATTCACCTAACCGACCGAGTTGATTATAATGGCGTTTCTTACTGTTGTAATGGCGCTGTATCTGGTAGATGGTGGTTTGGCAAATACCAGCATACCGAAGCAGGCTATGCCATCATCGACCTTTACGACGACGGTTCGTTTACTAATACCTATATAAGTTATTAATGGCTTTAGGCTGTAAGCTGTAGGCATTAGTATCAATGCTGAGTTGTGAATGTAGTATTTTAATGGTCACTATTTAACATTCGGCTTTCAGCTATGAGCTTTCGGCAAAATATTTTTTATGAATTCAAAAACTCATTTTTCTTAATGCCGAAGCTTATAGCCAAAAGTATCATAAAAGCCTTTTTAAGGATTAGTGCTGAATAAGATTTAGGTTATGTGCTTAGGCAACAGGCACAAGGCAAAGAGTGTTTAATTGTTTTTAGTAATGATAGATATGTTTTTGCCGAATGCCCAAAGCTGAAAGCTCAAAAATTAAGTGAAGAAAATCGATGAAATAAAATAGTAGTAATCATAAAATTACATTCAAAATTCATCACTCACAATTCATCACTCATACTTTGGTCTTACCTCATTCTAAGTTCTCATATTTCCAAATTGCATTAGGTTCTCTCATCTATTACGTCATGCACTGAGAATATTTTTTTTGGTAGCTAGTTATGAAATAAGTGGTTCTCGTTTATAAACGGTAAGGCTTTGTCTTACCGTTTTTTGTTTTTAGGCTTTAATCGATGTTTTTAAGCCAACAATACCAATAGCAATGAGGGCTATCCAGCCAATTTCTTGCCAAACCCATTTTTCATGTAAGATAAAAACATCTGCCAACTTGATAAAAACCAAGGCAAGGGCTGTCCAAACGGCCATAGCCACGGCTGTTGGGAGCATTTTGAGTGCCAGCGCAAAAAAGTAAATGTTTCCAATCCCAAAAAAGATATATCCCAGCAATGGCGAAATAAGCATCCAAGTATTCATGGAAAAAATGGTATCCCATTGAATCGTTTTGATTTTCTGAAAATCAAGATATTTCAAAGAAAATGTCCAAGCGGCTTCAAATACCGCAGCAATTAATAAATAAATCCATTGCATAATTTATGGTTTATGTAGAGACGTAACATGTTACGTCT
>NZ_JBMLSD010000256.1:0-1987 GCF_049240685.1 Flectobacillus sp. | reverse complement strand
GTTACGTCTAACTCGCTATTATCTTTTTTTTATTTTCTGTAAAAACCAATTCCACAGATTGATTCTGAGGAAATAATACTTTCGAAACAACGGATATTTCAAGAGTTTTTTTTCCTCAAATCTTTTAACTGAAAAAGCATGTTGTAAAAAATAGTCTTTCGGGAAATCATAGTATAAGCCCCAATTTTCGGGGGCATTCCCAGGCTTGTGCTTGGGATCATATACTGTTTTGAAAAGATAGTCCCATGTGGCAAATTTGGTCGAAAAATTGGCATGAAAAACCTCTTTATAATTAGCATGATGCCAAAGGTGCAACTCAGGTGAATTAAATAGATATTTCCATTTACCTAATTTGATATCAATATTGCTATGAATAAACATCCCAAACATGGCATCTAGTAAGGCTTTTATCGGTAATACTTCGGGTGATGCTCCTAGCAAAATAATCGGTAAAAACTCAATCGTTTGATTGATAATAATCTCGACAATATGCGAGCGTGAACCACTCAGAAAATCTACATTTTTGCCCGAATGATGCGCCTCATGTGTCCGCCAAAAGAAAGCATTGGCATGTTGAAAACGGTGAAACCAATAGATATAAAAATCATGGGTTATCAGAAAAAATAATACCTGCACCGCCAATGGCCAATGACTCACCGACACCCAAGAAGACCAAGGATAAGCCTCATGAATAGGCTCAATGATATATTGAAAAATAAGAATTTTGAGAAAATAGCTTTGAATTATGGTGTACCAAACCAAATCAACCCAAAAGCCTTCTCTAAAAAAAGGAAGTCCTTTGCGATATGGAAAAAGTCTTTCGAGCGTAATAATCAGTACAATCCAAACTACCAAAATCAGCGTGGTAATTTCAACCGTTGTCATATAAATAAAAGGTTCCGTTTTTTAGCACAAAGACCTACAGAGTTACATCTATAGGTCTTTTATGAGCCATGGCAATCAGCTTTCAGTTATCGGTTTTCCGCCCGAAAGCCCAAAGCCGACAGCTATTTATTATACTCAGCAGAAATATGCTTTCTTAATTTTTTCATCTGACCTACTTCAGAATCATATACTTTTTTGATACCGTCGCCACTGGCTGTTTCTACGTCGCGGATATCTTTTACTAGGCGAGACAAACCTTGTGGTTCGACCGACGCAGCGTGGTCAGAGCCCCACATAGCACGGTCAAGCGTGAAGTGTCTTTCTACAAAAGTTGCACCCATGGCCACTGCTGCCACAGTAGTAGCCAAGCCTGTTTCATGTCCAGAATAACCAATAGGGTGATTAGGGAACATTTTGCTTAAGGTATGAATCATATTCAAATTCAACTCTTCAGGCTTGCAAGGATACGCCGAAGTAGCGTGAGCAATCGACAAAGGATATTCAGGGTCAAAATCTAAGATAAAACGAACTGTTTCAACGATTTCATTTTGCGTAGACATCCCTGTTGAAATCATCAATGGGCGACCAGTTTTCAAAATACGTTCAATCAATTCAAAGTCAGTCAACGACGCAGAAGCCAATTTGTACAAAGGCGTATCAAACTGCTCCATAAAATCGACTGATTCTACATCCCAAGCCGATACAAACCAGTCCATTCCACGCTCTTTGCAATATTGGTCAATGATAGAAAACTCTACTGTACCAAATTCAGTTTTGCGCTTATAGTCGATATATGACATACGTCCCCACGGTGTATCACGCATGATTTCCCATTGGTCGCGTGGCACACATACTTCTGGAGTTCTTTTTTGAAATTTCACCGCATCTACTCTGGCATTGACTGCCTCGTCGATGAGTTTTTTAGCAATATCAATCGAGCCATTGTGATTGATACCAATTTCTGCAATGATGTAACATGGCGCACCTTCGCCAATTACTTTTCCTGTGTTAAGTTCAATTGATTTCATGCGTTTGTTATTGTTAGTTTTTTTTGAAGGCACAAAGGGAACAGGCACTAAGGCACAAAGTGGTTTATATTATC
>NZ_JBMLSD010000255.1:0-1326 GCF_049240685.1 Flectobacillus sp. | reverse complement strand
GCGACCCCATGCGTGACAGGCATGTATTCTAACCAACTGAACTACCAAACCTTTGTACAATTTTTGCTTTTTGCTATTGCGTTGCTGAATTGTGATGCAAAATTAGTGCTTTTTTTTGAGAAGTCAATACTTTTGTAAAAAAAAAGCAAAAAAAAATATGAGACAGGCCGAAAAATCTGAGTATCCTCAGCATAAGTATTTCTCAAGATATATCGAGTATTCTGATAGTCAGGATGTTATTGAGATGCTTATCAAACAGAAAGAAGAAGTACTTTTTTTGATGAAAAATTTGTCGGTTGAGCAACAAAAATACCGTTACGCCGAAGGAAAGTGGTCGATTCAGGAGGTATTGGGTCATATTACCGATACCGAGCGTATTTTTTCGTATCGTTCTTTGTGTATTGCTCGTGGCGAAAAAAATCCCTTGCCAGGCTTTGATGAAAACGAATATATGGAGGCTGCCAACTTCGAGGAGCAGTCTTTTGAGGATTTGCTGGAGCAATACCGCCTAGTCCGTGAGTCGTCGATTGCTCTTTACCGCTCCATGACAGAGGAGATTGCCTCTCGTATGGGCAATGCCAATGGCTTTGCGGTGTCTGCACGTGCCTACGCATGGGCTATCGCAGGGCATGAGGCTCATCACCTGTCGATTCTACGTGAGAGGTATTTGTAGAAATCGAAGGAGTTGTCTGGGCAATTGGCTTTCGGCTTGTATTGTTTCATAAAAAAACACCTTGTACTCGCCTAAAGCCTGTTGCCCAAATCATTCAACGTAACTTTACATATAGGTAGCCATCATAAAGTTGTCCATCTTTGATAATCGATTTGGGTTGGATAGATTCGAGTAAGTAACCAGCTTTTTCTAATACTTTTTGAGAGGCAATATTGCTATCGAACACACCTGCAAAGAGTCGTTGTAATGCCGGAAATTGCTCGAAGGCATAGTTCGTCATCTCGGTAAGTGCCGCCGAAGCTATACCTTTTCCCCAGTATTCTTCCCCGAGCCAATAGCCAATTTCTGCTTGACAAGCATGGATATCTTGTCCGATAGTAATACCAATACAGCCTACCACGCAGTCGTCTACGCAGATGGCCCATGAGCTGAGAGGAGGTTTTTGACCTTTATTAAAATCTATCCACCAAACAGCGTCGTCGTAGGTGTACGGATTAGGGAAAATATTGCGGAGATATTTGGCAACTTTGGGATTGTTGGCATGGCGTACCAACGACGCCTCGTCACCATCTCTAAAAGTACGAAGAGTAAAATGAGGTATCATGAATCGTTGTTTTGGGTATTAGTTAGGAAATAGGCTTTAGGCTTTAGGC
>NZ_JBMLSD010000254.1:1832-29799 GCF_049240685.1 Flectobacillus sp. | reverse complement strand
CGCTATCTTATTTTACATCAATCATGGGTACCTCCAATTGAACCAACGAGCTAACTACTGCTCCTTTTGTACTGGCGGGTTCCCAATTTGGCATTTTATACAATATGGCTAAAATTGCCTCGGAGGTTTTGATATCTAAAGACTTCATAAATCTAAATTGCTCCGAGCGTCCGTCTTTTCTTACGATAAACTGTACCAAAGTTTTATTTTGCTTTTCGGTATCCGTAACTTTCTTGATATTTCTGACCGATTTATCCCAAAAATTAGCAAAAGCCTTCGCTCCACCGGGAAACATCGCTATCTGATCGGGCTTCGTAAAAACCGAGTCACTGTAGGCCTCCTCTTCTAGTAGAGATAATACTCTCATCCCTCCTGAGTTGTACTGTTTTTTCTCTTCGTCGGTCAATGCTACCTCAGGGACTGCCTCCTTTACGATATATTCATACAAACCTCCTTCATTGTTGGAATTGTTGCCATTTGCGGCTCCAGACTTAGCTACCTCTGGTTTGGCCACGGGTTTCTGTAAAACGATTGTCTCTTTTACTTTCGCTTTTTTATCCATGATAGAACGCAATGCGGCCTCATCATCCTCTAGGTTTTCGTCATCATCAAAATCAGTGGCATTGATTACGTAATCCCGATTCAATGAGCTAAGCTTCAAATCAGGCGTATCTGATTGTACCGACTCGAGAAGCGCCACAGAAGATAAAAACGTTGAGGCTTCTAACATCCCTAAGGCATCAGTAATATTTGTAAAAGGAGATGCTGGTAAAACTAAAGCTTGGTTGGCGGGCAGCTTGAAGGAGAATTTACTAGCGTTTTTTTGGGAAGATTGAGCAAATGTGTTGGCGGTATAAATGCTTAATAAACTTAGGACTAATAGATACTTTTTTTTCATGTTTCAAATAAATAGTCTTAACGTGTGGGTAATAGAATTATTCGTTACAAATTCTATGCCAGTCACCTTAGCGTAATTTATTTAGTAATCATGTAGAGTTGTGTGCTTTAGGCAATAGGCTGTAAGCTGCAAGCCATAGAAGTAAAGTTGTTTTTATGAAATTATGACAACCTGTGCCTCACCAATGCTTAAAGTTTAAAGCCTAAAGCACACAAATTATGTTTTTGAGTTTTCGGCTTTTGGCAAAACATTTTTATCATTACTAAAAAACAATTTCACACTCTTTGCCTGTTGCTGTAAGCCAGATTTTTCAAAAATCATCAATATAATCAAGCATCACACTCAATTAGAGCTGACATACCTACGCTCTTGAATAACAGCACTCAACTCGCCGTCAAGGATATTGTAATTGTATTACTGTATCTTTTTTAAAATATCTTTGTACAGTTACATCCAAGCTACCTTCTTTTTTCTGAACCGTATTTTTAGGACTTACCTTGTCCCAAAAATCCCCTTTCTCTTCAACTAAGTCTACTATTTGTTTTTCGGTTGTAGAGTCATTTACTACTCTAGTAATTTCCAAAAGGTAATGGATTCGAGAGGTATCGATTACATTAGCCCATTTTTTGGTAATTTTACCATTCCATGCCATTTCTTTGATGGCGCTTGGTCCTGAAATTACCTTATTTTTATTTTTACTCGTCAAGTAATCAATGCCATAAACCACCAAAACTCCTAAGAAAATCAACGGTGTGATTTTGCCACTCAAAGGACTTTTCTCTGGGCGAGTCGAGCTGTTGCCAGAACCACCCATTAAATCTCCGAATAATGGCATTTTTAACTTTTGACGTGGTGGACGACGGCGAGGGGGAGTTTGTTCCATGATATTCAACAACTTACCTTTACAAAGAGGTATTTTAAATGATTTCTAAAATATGCTAAATCTTTTTCGAATGCAATATTAATTATAACGAAATTGTTTTTAAAAGGTTCTAATGAACTAAATTTGTAAGTAATTAATTTTCTGTAGGAAGACCAATAGGAATTTACAGGCTTTGTGTTTGAAAAAATACCCTATTTCAAAACCTCATTTAATAATCTCTAAAGATTAACGAATAATAGCAAAATGATAAATTATTTAACCAAGGCAGTCACAAAATTCTTTGGTACCAAGTCCGAACGCGACATCAAAGAACTCATGCCAATTGTAGAAAATGTCAAAGTTGAATATGCCAAACTTTCTAGTTTGACAGACAACCAACTTCGTCAAAAAACAGCAGACTTAAAAGCGCTAATTCAAGAACGTTTAGCCAAATACGATGCAGAGATTTCGGACTTCAAATTAGAAATCGAGGGCAACCCAGAAATGTCGGTAGACGTTAAAGAAAATATCTTTAACCAAATCGATAAATTGGAAGGCGAACGTAACAAATCGTTGGAGGTAGTCTTGATGGAAATTCTCCCTCAAGCTTTCGCAATTGTAAAAGAAACAGCTAGAAGATATACAGAAAACAAAAAACTTGAGGTAACCGCAACGCCATTTGATATTGAGATGGCCAGCCGTAAGAAAAACGTTGAGATTGTTGGAGATACCGCCATTTGGCATAACAAATGGATGGCAGCAGGCAACGAAATCGAGTGGAATATGATTCATTACGATGTGCAGCTGATTGGTGGTATCGTATTGCATCAGGGCAAGATTGCCGAAATGGCAACTGGTGAAGGTAAAACCTTGGTATCTACTCTACCTTCTTTCTTAAATGCTTTGGCTGGACAAGGGGTTCATCTTGTAACCGTAAACGACTATCTTGCCAAGCGTGACTCCGAATGGAATGCTCCATTATTTGAGTTCCACCAAATTACTGTTGACTGTATCGATAAGCATGAGCCCAATACGGATGCCCGTCGCAAAGCATATTTGGCGGATATTACGTATGGTACAAACAATGAATTTGGTTTTGACTACCTACGCGACAACATGGCACGTAGCCCAGAAGAACAAGTTCAGCGCAAGCACCACTATGCAATGGTCGATGAGGTTGACTCAGTATTGATTGATGACGCTCGTACGCCATTGATTATTAGTGGACCAATGGCTCGTGGCGATGAGCAAGACTTTGAAATTTTCAATCCATTAGTGGCTCGTTTGGTCGATCAGCAAAAACGAATTGTTCAGGAATTATTAGTAGAGTCGAAAAAGTTAATTGCAGCAGGAAAGAAAAAAGAGGGCGGTTTGTCATTATTCCGTGCTTTTAGAGGTTTGCCAAAAAGCCGTCCTTTGATTAAATTCTTAGGAGAAGTCGGCGTGAAGCAAATTATGCAAGAAACTGAGGCAATCTATTTGGCAGAAAACCAAAAATTGATGCCAGAGGCGGATGCTCCGTTGATGTTTACAATTGAAGAAAAAAACAATCAGGTAGAGTTAACCGAAAAAGGTCTTGAATTTATGGCAAGACTTATCGACGACTCAAACTTCTTTGTTATTCCAGATTTGTCGGTTGATTTGAATGCAATCGAAAAAGATGCTTCCTTAAATGAGCATGACCGCCTGGTTAAAAAAGAGGCATTAATTCGCGACTATTCGGCTAAAACTCAGCGTATCCATACCGTAAACCAATTACTAAAAGCCTATACTTTATTCGAAAAAGATGCAGAATATATCATCGATGAAGGTAAAGTGAAAATTGTGGATGAGCAAACTGGCCGTATTATGGATGGTCGTCGTTACTCAGATGGTTTGCACCAAGCAATCGAAGCAAAAGAAAATGTAAACATCGAAGATGCTACCCAGACTTACGCTACGATTACTTTACAAAACTACTTCCGTATGTATCACAAGCTTTGTGGTATGACGGGTACTGCCGAAACTGAAGCAGGCGAGTTTTGGACAATCTATAAACTAGATGTTGTTACAATTCCAACGAACAGAAAAATCTCTCGTAACGACCACGAGGATAAGGTTTACAAAACAGTTCGTGAAAAATACAATGCCGTAGCTCAAGAAATTCAAGAAATGGTAGAAGCAGGCCGCCCAGTGCTTGTGGGTACTACTTCTGTCGAAAACTCTGAGTTATTGAGTCGAATGCTTACCATTCGTAAAATTCAGCACAATGTACTCAACGCCAAGCATCATGCTCGTGAGGCCGATATCGTTGCAGAGGCTGGCCAAGCAGGTAAAGTAACAATTGCAACCAACATGGCTGGTCGTGGTACCGATATTAAGCTATCGCCAGAAGCAAGAGCTGCGGGTGGTTTGGCTATTATAGGTACAGAACGCCACGAGTCGCGCCGTGTTGACCGCCAGTTGAGAGGCCGTTCGGGTCGTCAAGGTGATGTAGGTTCTTCTCAATTCTTCTTGTCATTGGACGATGATTTGATGCGTAAATTTGGCTCCGACCGTATCGCTAAAGTAATGGACCGTATGGGTATGGAGGAAGGAGAAGTTATTCAGCACTCTATGATTACCTCTTCGGTCGAACGTGCCCAGAAAAAAGTAGAAGAAAATAACTTTGGTATTCGTAAGCGCTTGTTGGAATACGATGACGTTATGAACTACCAACGTAATGCTATTTACAAGCGTCGTCAAAATGCTTTGTTTGGCGAGCGTTTGTCATTAGACATTGCCAATACAACCTTTGATGTTTGTTCGGATATTATTCAAAACAATACCACGTTTGAAGAGGTTGAGCTTCGAGTGATTGAAATTCTTGGTATGGAGCCTCCATTTGAGCGTGAGGAATTTGCTAAGTTGAATACCCAACAACGTACAAATCGCTTGTATGATGCTGCCGAAAAGCATTATAATGCTAAGAACAAAGCTTTAGCCGCAAAAGTGATTGATTTTGCTAATGAGGCATTATCTCAAGGTTATCAAGGTATTCAAGTACCTATTACCAATGGTGTTCTTGTAACGGGTATTTTTGCTGATGCAAATGAAACTATTGCGACGAATGGTAAAAAGGTTATTTCGGAGATGGAAAAATTCATCGCGCTGAGTCTTATCGACCAAGAGTGGAAGGAGCACCTCCGCGATATGGATGACCTGAAACAGTCTGTACAAAATGCCGTTTTCGAACAAAAAGATCCGTTGTTGATTTACAAATTTGAGGCTGTCAAATTATTTGAGCGCTTCTTGAGCCGTATCAATGTAGATACTGTAAGTTTCTTGATGAAAGCCGATATGCCGAATTTCCAACAAGAAGCCGAACAACCTGTAATTCCTCAGGCTCCAGCACCTCAGCCAAAGTTACAAACACAAAAAGAGGACGCTATATCATCCTTAGTAGGTGGCTTGGCAGGGACATTTGATTCGGGTCTGGATTATATTGACCCGAGCGCTGGACAATCAGTAGAAAAAATTGCGCCAAGACAAGCAATAAAAATTGCTGATAGAAACCAAAGAGTTACTGTACAGTACCAAGATGGTACAATCAAAGAAAATGTAAAATACAAAACTGTAGAGCAAGATGTAGAAAAAGGCTTGGCAGTAGTAATAGCATAATCAAACAAAAAACGCCCGTAAAACGGGCGTTTTTTTGTAAATTAACCATTTTTATATTAAGTTCTATATCTAAAATACCCTCTAAGAGGGCTTCGAATTCGTTATTTTACTACAAAGGTATATTTTTTATCTTCATGATTCAATTATAACAAATGTTTTCGCATTTAATAACCGTTTAATCTATTTCATCACTTTCATAAGCAATTTTAACCTAAGATACCCCTTAGTATTAAATTATATTTAGTATTTTTGAGTTCTATAGTATAATACTAACATATATATCTTCTAATCAATTACATTATCGGTAAAAATGCTTCGATAATTGTACCTAATATACTTTATATTACCACGTCACTTTTTAAACCTTCGTTAATAATAGTGAGTCAATTATTACTATTGGATACATTCAGCTCTGATGCAGGAGATTTAACTGTATTTGAAAAAATTCTTCCTGGACATATAAGACGTGTATTTTATATTCAGGGGAAACAAGATGCTGTCCGAGGTGGACACCGTCACAAAGAAACTTGGCAAGCCTTAGTATGTATTTCTGGAAGTTGTCGTGTTCTAAACGATAATGGACAAAAACAAGAAGAGTTTATCCTTGATTCTCCACAAAAATGTTTGGTCTTAGCACCAGAAGATTGGCACGTAATGGACCAATTTTCTAGTGATGCTATTCTATTGGTGTTGGCCAATAGATTTTATGACAAAGACGACTATATTTACGAACCCTATACTCATACTCCTCTTACTACAATAATATGACAATTCCTTTTTTGAGCCTACAAAGTACCAATCAACCTTATCAGGAAAAACTCATTAAAAAATTTTCCGAAAAACTCGAAAAAGGATGGTTTATTTTAGGTCAAGAATTAATTGATTTTGAAAATAATTTTGCTCGCTATTGCGAATCGAATTATTGTATTGGTGTAGCCAATGGCTTAGATGCGCTTACAATCATCTTAAAAGCCTACAAATATCCCCCTAATTCCGAAATTATTGTACCCGCAAATACTTATATTGCTACAATTCTAGCCATCATCAATGCAAATTTAAAACCTGTATTGGTAGAGCCTAAACTTGATACCTATTTGATAGATCCAAATCAAATTGAACAAGCAATCACGCCTAATACTAAGGCTATTATGCTTACGCATCTGTACGGTAAATGTTGTGAGATGTCAAGTATTCAGCGTGTCGCTAATCAATATGGTCTACAAATATTTGAAGACGCAGCCCAAGCTCATGGCGCCAGTTATGAGGGTATTAAGGCAGGAAATTGGGGCGATGCCGCTGCATTTAGCTTTTATCCTTCCAAAAACTTGGGCGCTCTGGGAGATGGTGGCGCCATTACCTGCAATAATGAGGAGTTTTACAAGGCTTATTGCCAACTACGAAACTACGGTTCTTCCCAGAAATATGTTTTTGATGAAGTAGGACTCAATAGTCGACTAGATGAAATTCAAGCTGCTTTTTTAACGATAAAACTTGAGTTTTTAGACTTTGAGAATCAGGTACGACAGCAAATTGCTCGAACTTACCTAAATCAAATCAAGAATCCATCGATTGTGCTTCCTCCATCAAACTCAATTGATCAAGACGTTTGGCATTTATTTGTACTAAGAACCTCGCAAAGAGACAAATTGAGGGCTTATTTGTCAGAAGCAGGTATCGGTACTGATGTACATTATCCCATACCCCCTCATCAACAAAAGGCGCTTTCGCATTTGAATCATTTGAAATTACCAATCACTGAGAAAATTCATCGAGAAGTGGTTAGTATTCCTTTAAATCCTACTTTACAGGAAAACGAAATCGAGTATATAATCGATAAGATAAACTCTTTTAAAGGCTAAATACTTTTGTTATCCGACTCTTCGAAATATGCTATTATCTGTTGTTATTCCTGTCTATAAAGGTGCCAAATCCATTGGAGCTCTCGTTGCAAAGTTGCATGAAACCTTGCAGGGGCTCGCATTCGAAATTGTATTAGTAAATGATGGAAGCCCAGATAATTCTGAGGAAATTTGTAATGATTTGGCGTTAAAATATCCACGCCTTAGCTTTATCTCATTAAGGCGCAACTTTGGCGAATTTAACGCAGTAATCTGTGGCCTTAATTACACCAAAGGACAATATGCGGTAATTATTGATGATGACTTTCAGAATCCTCCAAGCGAAATCATAAAGCTATTAAACAAAGCTCAATCGGCCGATTTGGATGTGGTTTATAGTTATTATGAAAATAAAAAGCATCATTTCTTTCGTAACTTTGGAAGCTGGCTCGTCAATCAAATGACGACCTATCTTTTTGGAAAACCTAAAGAATTGTACCTATCGAGTTTCAAGCTCATCAAGAAAGAGGTTGTGCAAGAAATCTGCCAATACAAAGGACCCTACCCATATATAGATGCCCTGATTTTTAGGGTAACAAAAAACGTTGGAAGTATTCTGGTCGAACATCACAGTAGAGCCGAAGGTGGTTCTAGCTATACGGTACAAAAACTTGTAGCTCTGTTTTTATCCATCATATTTGGCTATTCGTTACTCCCTGTCAGAATGATTCTTAGTACTGGCATTTTTGCACTAGGATTTAGCTTTATTTTATTGATTTCTCAGTTAATTGGCTTGGTATCGCTCGATGCTACCTTTCTTGCCATTTGTTTTTTTGGAAGTATTCAAACTATCGGCCTCGGAATTATTGGCGAATATGTAGCAAAAGGTTTTTTAACTCAAAATAATCATCCTCAATATATCATCAAAACAAAACATATTAACCATGCTGAATAGTAGTCACGAAGAATACCGAATGATGTTTGAGGTGGAAGAAAAGCTTTGGTGGTATCAAACTCTTCATGAGAGAGTATTAAAAGGTATCGAGCATAATTTTGGAAAAAACAAAGATATCCAGATTTTAGATGTTGGCTCGGGTACAGGAGGATTGCTATGGTTTCTTAAAAAACAAGGTTACAACCATATACAAGGTATCGATTATTCTGATTCTTCTTTACTTTTTTGCCAACAACGTGGGCTCTGTGTTGAGAAAATAGACGCTGCAAGTGTTGGACATTTTTTCCCAGAAGAATCTTTCGATGTAATTGTTTGTAACGATGTAGTGTATTGTTTAGAATCCGATGCCATCCAAAAAACACTGGAAGGTATCTCAAAGCTACTTCGTCCCAATGGGGTTTTTCTGACAAATAATAACGCTTTTGAAGCCTTTTATGGCACACATGATATTGCCGTTGGAGGCAAGCATCGCTTTACCATAAACAGCTACAAACAATATTTACCTGCTAATCTGAGCATCGAAAAGTATACCTATTGGCCTTTTTTTCTATCACCCTTGATTTTAGCAGTACGTCAATTCCAACAAGTTCAGCTAAAATTAAACTTGATTGATACCAATAAAATCACTTCGGATGTCTCTTTGCCTAGCAAAGCAGTTAACCAATTTTTTTATCAATGCTCTAATTGGGAACAAAAGATTTTTTCGAGTACTCCATTTGGTAGCTCTCTTTTTCTTGTCATCAAAAAAACATCATTTCTTTAAAAGATATTTATCAAAAAAGCCTCCTTTTTTCAAGCAATATTCTTTTAGGGCAGTCGAGTCTCCATAGGCACTTTCCTGAAAAGAAAGCATAGAATTGTAATGCCCAATAAAAGGTTTTTGAATAGTAGTTTGAGGTCCATCCGTATTAATCCCTTGTAGCCAGAAATTTCTTATAGATTGAAGCCCCCCCAACAAGAGATACATCGCTAAAAAATACGCTCCTACTCTTTTATTGAGCCATCCATTAATCACCCAAACAGCTATTCCTATCGACATAATGGTATAAGCAGGAATCACCCCTCTCACATTCAAATCATTATACAGACCTATTTTATAAATTCCTAGCAATATCATAAAAATCATACTCCCATATATTAGCCTACTCCATTCAAAAGGGCTCCTGCGTAAAAAGAAAAACCAAATACCCACATTAGCAAACACATAAACAGCATAATACACCCACCACCAGGGCGTACCCGAATTCCAAACAAATCCCGTATTTCCATTATTTACGCCTTCTGTACTTATAAAATAAATCATTAATGGCGAAAAGGCTATCACCAAACCCACTATCCATATCAACTCGGATATCCTCGGTAGCTCCAAGAGTGTTTGAAAGTCTTTCAAAAAGAAAAATAATACAAATGGGAATAATCCTATACTTGCCAGAGGACTCCAATACATCGTAGCCAGCAGCATCAATACCAGCTCAGAGCGATTAATTGTTTTACTCAAAAAAGTCTCTATCACAAAACAAGCGCCCAAAACAGCAGGTAGCGTATGCTGTGGAGCCCATGCCCAGTTATCCTCAAATTTGGACAATACTAAATAGTAGTCATTAATTAGGACAAAATAATGGGGAAAAACCTCCCGATGCCACCCAAGCCAATCAATAGCAGCATAAATTAACCACCCATTTGGAAAAATAATAAAGAGTAAAACCAATAAAATACCATTCCTTTTGATAAATGTACTAATCCATAAAAACACAAAAAATAACCCCAAGGCACTCCATGCAAGCGCAAAATACCTCGCATTGTCGATAGAAAACCACTTAGATAATTGAGCTACTGGCAAATAATACCCCAAGTAGTAGCACATGTGTACTTTATAGTGGTTATAATACAAAGGCCATTCATGATTGATTAAATCATAGTATTTAAAATTATTAGCTACAAAATCAGACTCTTGTCTTTTAAATTCTCCTATTCCTAAAATTATATTTACTAGCAGAGACAACAACAGCATAAGAATTATATGCCACCAATGCTCATATTGCCTCGAAACTTCCCTACAAGAAGTAGATTGTTCTTGATAGATATACTTTATGACAAAGATTACAATAAAAAAACTTGCAATCACGCCAACTCCCAGATGAAGCCAGGTTAGCAAAAACAATAAAGATGGAATCAATAAGTAAACGAGAGAAGCGTATTTTAGGAAGCGAATCAATTTCATAACAAGGTAAGAAGTCATGGAAAAGGGCCGAGACGGCCCTTTTTATTTTTATAACAATACTATTTCATCTGCATTAGCCACCTCAAAGTTTTGAGTTTTGAGATTTTGACCAATTACAATAGAAGATTCTCTGGCTCTGGCAATACCAATAACATTGGCATCACTATCTAATATTTCAAACACCTCTCCCTTTTCAAACTCGCCATCAACGGCAATGATACCCACTGCTAGCAAGCTTTTACGTTTGTTGAGCGCATCTACCGCCCCTGTATCGACCAACACTTTTCCAGCAATAATACTACCACTACCGAGCCATTTTTGTCGAGCCGTTAAACTAGCCTCTTGCGATGCAAACACCGTTCCTGTTTTTTCAGCCACAGCTTCGATAATACCATCGGGTTTGTTCATACCAAAAATAACCACTTTAATACCCATTCGAGTAGCAAGGCGAGTATAGTTTAACTTAGAAACCATCCCTCCCAAACCCAAAGCTGACTTATCTGTATCGACAAAGCCGAGGATTTTTTCGTCTATTTGCTCAACAAAGGGAATGATTTTTTTTTGATCATCGAGCAATCCCCCTACGGATGTACATAGTAGCAAGGCCGATGCGCCAAAACCCGTTGCAATCAAAGTAGCTAATTCGTCATTATCCGAAAACTTTAACTCCAAATTACTAACCACATCATTTTCATTCGCAATCGGAATAATACCATTACTCCACAGCTCTTGATACGTTTCTTTCAGTTGTAAGAATTGGTTTCTGTTGGCAAAATGTTGACGTTCACAAAGGCTTTGAGCTATCGCAATACCATATTGCGAAAAATAGTTGGTATACTTTGCTAATAATAGAGGATTTCCAATAGCTGCGGCAGCCTTTCTTTCTGTAATACTTCCTTTGTATTCTTTAATAAAGCCTTTTCCTGCGCCTACTGCGCCAGACGATACCAACACGATGTGGTAGTCTTGGTGCAAAATAGCTACTTGACGAGCAATTTCCTGTAAAACAGCCTCATTCAATTCGCCACTTTTGTGCGTAATTGAAGCTGTACCAAACTTGATTACTAATACTGGTTTTGACATTTTCTATAAATTCTATCGAGGGTTAACAGAACGTTTCGTTCTTCAGACGGCTCTTTGGAGCGGTGTTGATACCACAAAGATAGAGGAATGAAAAAACAAAAGGGTGATAAGTTTTGATTTTCATACTACCCAATCTTACTCATTGGGGTCAAAATAAATATTAGGCGTATCGGGCACAAAACTTCGAGGTTGCTGAATCGCCTTGCGCAATAAGATAAGATAATCTGCTCGAGGTATTTCGATAGCTCCGTATCTTTTTACATTATCATTGATAAACTGAGTATCCAACAACTCATACCCTTGTTTTCTTAGATTCTCAATAAGATAATGGAATGCCACTTTGGAAGAGTTAGGTTCGAGATAAAACATTGATTCTCCAAAATATACCCCTCCAATAGCAACGCCATAGAGTCCCCCAACTAGCCTATCTCCGATGTATGCCTCTACCGAGTGAGCCATCCCCATTTTGTACAAATCGCAGTAAGCCTTGATAATTTCCTCAGAAATCCAAGTCTCGGGTTCGCCATTTCGTGGCATAGCACAATGCCTCATAACAGCCTCAAAATTTCGATTGATATGAATCTCAAATAATTTCTTATTCAGAATAGGTCTTAAAGACTTTGACGGTTTGTAGGTGTCAATTGGAATAATGGCGCGAGGGTCGGGAGAATACCAATATAAGGAACCATCGGTATCAGCCATAGGGAATATACCATTCATATAACCATACATCAAATCTTCCGCTGTTAATTCATCCATTTTTTAATTAGTATCATTTGGCAAATCTAAGTGTTGTTTCGACTGAGGAATAAATCATTTATTAAAATACTCCTCTTATTATACTCAAATGCCTCTAGTTTATGAGTGCCTATTTTATCAATTTTAGGGAAATAGTTACAAATTTCCAAGCCTAGACTTATCAAGCCGTTAATGGGAAATCATAAGTATAAATACTCCCAAAAAACATTCAATAAGTGCAATAAATAGCGCCTTTTGGCAATATGTAGTATTAAATTTAGAAACTATTAAAAAAAAATCTTGCATCTTACATTTTGTTTTGGTAAACTTTGCACGATTTTTAATTTTAATACTCAAGCAACACAAAGGTCGTACAAAATTTAGTAAAAAAACTTGAGCACTCAAGCAATTTTCACAAACCTTACATTATCAAAGTGAAAAATCTTTTTTTACATATCCTCGTTGAGCCTACTGCGTTACCACGCAGGCGACCATTCTTTTTTAGGGTTTGACCCTAACTCTTCTTATGCTTGCCTATGTGGCAGGTTAGCTCATTATCCAATACATTTTCTGTTTTTTATCGAATTAACTCCTTGAACCGTAGCAGGTTAACGCTATCGCTATCATTCAATGAATCAATATAAAGTTCAGGTTGCTACTGCTGAACACTTACATCTGGCTGAGGCTATTTGCCTTGAAATGGAAGAATCCGCTAAAGCACGCGGCACAGGAAT
Organism: Flectobacillus sp.; assembly: GCF_049240685.1. NCBI lineage: Bacteria > Pseudomonadati > Bacteroidota > Cytophagia > Cytophagales > Flectobacillaceae > Flectobacillus > Flectobacillus sp. Next base: position 16,831 of record NZ_JBMLSD010000254.1, on the reverse strand, counting down.
CGCTAAGCGTTCTCCTCAATATTTACGTGATAAAATCAACGAAGGAAAAGCCATTATTGCTATCGACAACAATGGCGACTTTGTGGGTTTTTGTTATATCGAAACTTGGGAACACGGAAAGTTCGTTGCCAACTCAGGTTTGATTGTAAAACCCGAATGGCGTAAATATGGCGTTGCTAAGGCAGTAAAAGCTAAAGCATTTGACCTATCTCGTACCAAATATCCAGATGCCAAAATTATTGGTATTACAACCTCATTGGCTGTAATGAAAATTAACTCAGAATTGGGTTATGAACCAACTACCTTTAGCGAACTGCCAGTAGATGATGCTTTCTGGAAAGGGTGTCAATCATGCGTAAATTATGATGTACTATCTCGCACCGACCGCAAGCATTGCTTGTGTACAGGAATGATTTTTGACCCTGAATGGGAAAAGAAAGCTAAGCAACGTGAAACAGAGGCCTTGGCTACCACAGAAGCCGAACCAGCTCATGGGAATTGGGACTTTTTGAAGGATGTAAAAGTATTAGAACGTCTTCTTTCTATTAAAGAGAAAATGTTTTTGAAAATGTCTGAAAGAAGTAAAGAGCGTAAGCTAAAAAGAGGAATTGCATAAATCAAATGCAGCTCTTGATATCAAGCATTAATTGAAGTGTATCTTGATCATATAAACCAACCAGAAAGCATGGGACTGTTAACCTAATCCATACTTTCGAAATAGAAAAATGAGTAAACCAAAAGTATTATTAGCATTTTCAGGAGGCCTTGATACCTCTTTTTGTGTGAAATATCTTTCAGAAGACCGTGGCTACGAAGTACATTCGGCTTTGGTAAACACAGGAGGTTTTTCAGCAGAAGAATTGAAAGACATCGAAGAGAAAGCCTTTGGACTTGGTGTGGCATCACACGTAACATTAGATGTAGTAGACAAATATTATTCTGATTGTATTCGCTACATGGTGTTTGGTAATGTATTGAAAAACAATACTTATCCATTGTCGGTATCGGCTGAGCGAGTTTTTCAAGCTACTGCAGTGGCAGAATATGCTAACCAAATCGGTGCCAAAGCTATTGCTCACGGAAGCACAGGCGCTGGCAACGACCAAGTACGTTTTGACGTTGTATTCAGAATTCTCTCTCCTGAGGTAGAAATCATCACTCCTATTCGTGATCTAAAATTATCGCGCGAGGCAGAAATCGAATATCTTAAAGAAAAAGGGGTTGTTAGAGAATGGCATAAAGCGGCTTACTCAATCAATAAAGGATTGTGGGGCACATCGGTTGGTGGTAAAGAAACGCTTACTTCAAATGGTTATTTGCCAGAGGAAGCTTGGCCTACCCAAGTAACCAAAACTGGTGAAGAATCCGTAAAATTACATTTCGAAAAAGGTGAATTAGTTGGCCTAAACGGCGAAACTATGTCACCAGTAGAGGCTATTGTTAAGCTTACCGAAATTGCGGCTCCTTATGGAATTGGTCGTGATATCCACGTTGGCGATACCATCATTGGTATCAAAGGTCGTGTTGGTTTTGAAGCTGCGGCTCCTTTACTAATTATAAAAGCGCACCACTTGCTGGAGAAACATACTTTGACCAAACAACAACTTTACTGGAAACAAAATATTGCCGAAATGTACGGTACTATGTTACATGAAGGTCAATTCTTAGAGCCAGTAATGCGTAACTTCGAAACCTTCTTGGCAGATACACAAGACAACGTTTCGGGTGTAGTAGAAATCCATTTGGCACCATACCGCTATTTTGTGGTAGGTATCGAGTCTCAGTATGACCTTATGTCTTCTGTATTTGGCTCTTATGGCGAAATGAACAATGCCTGGACGGGCGATGATGTCCGAGGATTCTCTAAAATTGTGTCGAATCAAACCATGATTCATCGCAAAGTTACAGACTTGGCCCAGCAGCAATAAGAATATTTGTTTTACTTCATGCGACAAATTTTCGTGTTTAGCTTGGGCTACACACGAAAATTTGTCGCATTTTTTTATCATTTAAACATCATGATTAAAGTAGGAATTATTGGAGGTGCAGGTTATACAGGTGGAGAGTTACTCAGAATTTTAATACATCATCCAGAGGTCGAAATCACCTTTGTAAACTCAAAGTCACAAGCTGGAAAACCTGTTTATGCTACACACTCCGACTTGCTGGGAGATACAGATTTAGTTTTCACAGACCAATTACATACCAATATCGATGTAGTATTCCTTTGCTCAGGGCATGGAGAATCAAAGAAATTCTTGGAAGCCAATCCTGAATTTAAAGAAATAAAAATCATTGACCTAAGTACAGACTACCGTGACCAATCCGAAGGTTTTGTGTATGGATTGGCCGAATTACAGAGAGAAAAAATCAAACAAGCTAAGCATATTGCTAACCCAGGTTGCTTTGCAACTTCCATTGAGTTGGCGTTATTGCCTTTAGCTTCAGTAGGATTAATTCAGGATGCTATTCATATATCGGCCGTAACTGGCTCTACAGGTGCAGGGCAGTCGCTGTCTGCTACTAGTCATTTCTCTTGGCGTAACAACAATATATCTATTTACAAAGCTTTCACACATCAGCATTTGACCGAAATTGGCATGACACTCAATGAACTTCAAGCTGATTTTGATCAGGCAATTAATTTTATTCCTTATCGTGGAAACTTCACCAGAGGAATTATGGCAAATGTTTACACAAAGTTTGAAGGCACTCTATCCGAAGCCAAAGAGCTGTATAAAAACTTTTATAATGCGCACCCATTCACTACAATAAGTGATGCGGCCATTGATGTAAAACAGGTAGTAAATACCAACAAATGCCTGATTCATTTAGAGTTACACAATGGAAACTTACTTATTACAAGTATCATCGATAATTTGACTAAAGGTGCTTCTGGGCAGGCTGTTCAGAACATGAATTTGATTTTTGGTTTACCTGAGCGAACTGGATTGGGTCTAAAAAGTGTTGGTTTCTAATATAATGCATTTCGCTGACTTAGAAAATCTGGTGTAGCTACTGCACTAAGTTGATTTATATCATCTTTCTAAGTCGAGTGAATGCTTAATTTTGAGGTTGGAGGTTTTTTGCAGTTGATTCAAAACAAATAACCTTCTCTTTTCCAACAATTTAAACAATCACTCTCTCAAAATGAAAAAGCTAGTACTTTTATTAGGTTTACTATTACCAACATTGATCATGGCTCAAGAAAAACAACCCTATAGTCGTAAAGGACAAGGCTTTTTTTACTGGGGATACAACCGATCAAGCTATGCCAAATCAGATATTACCTTTATTGGACAGGGCTACAACTTTACGTTGCACAACGTGGTAGCAAAAGATGCTCCTTCGCCACTTGGTCGTGATTATTATGATCCAGCACTTTTTTCAATTCCTCAATTCAATATTCGTGGTGGATATTTCTTTAGTGACCACTGGGCTGTGTCTATCGGATGGGATCACATGAAATACGTGATGGTTAATGATCAACAAAGTACGATTACAGGAACTATTTCAGCTCAAGTATCAAACCCTGCAATTACGGTAAATCCGGCTTATGTGGGTACTTATGACCATACGCCCATTACGATTAACTCAAAGGATTTTTTGACTTTTGAACATACCGACGGATTCAATTTTGCCAGTGTCGACTTAGACCGCTACGACAGATTGTGGAAAGCAAAAAATGGCGTTCAAGGGCTTGACTGGATTGTTGGAGGTAGCGTTGGAGCCTTTGTCCCTCGAAGTGATGTCCGCCTGTTTACGGTTGGGAAAAACAACTACTGGAATGTTGCAGGATATGGGTTTGCGTTGAAAGCAGGTTTGCAGTTTGACATTACCAAACATGTATTTTTTCGAAACGACATCAAAGGAGGTTTCTCAAGGTTAAACAATATCCGTACCACAGGTCGTGATGGCGACTATGCTAAACAAAGCATTTGGTATTTAGAAGATTATTTTGTTTTAGGCTTCACTATTGGCAAAATGAAGAAGTAGTAATCATAGACCCGTCTATCCTCTTCTTTACTTTGGGAGCCATTTTCACTATCTCAAAACTCACAAAGAAATGAATCTATTTAATGTTTATCCCCTCTATGACATCGAGCCAGTCAAAGCAAAAGGTAGCTACTTATGGGATAAAAATGGTCAAGAATACCTTGATTTGTACGGAGGGCACGCCGTGATTTCGATTGGTCACTCGCATCCGTATTATGTAGAGAAACTCACTAACCAATTGAATAACATCGGTTTTTATTCTAATTCTGTAAAAATACCTATTCAAGAAGAGTTAGCTACAAAGCTAGGAGAGTTATCAGGTTACGAAAATTATTCCTTGTTTCTTTGTAATTCAGGTGCAGAGGCTAACGAAAATGCGCTGAAAACAGCGTCTTTTTTCAATGGTCGCAAAAAAGTAGTTGCTTTTACAAAAGCATTTCATGGACGTACGGCTGGTGCCGTTGCTGTCACTGACAATAAAGCAATTGTTGCTCCAGTCAATTACGCAGACCATGTAACTTTCCTTCCTTTTAATGATATTGAAGCCTTGGAACAAGGTGTAACAGATGAAACCTGCGCCGTGATTATCGAAGGTATTCAAGGAGTAGGTGGTATTCAGGTAGCGTCGGAAGCATTCTTAAAAGCAGCAAGAGCTATTTGTGATAAAACTGGTGCCGCCTTAATTCTTGATTCTGTACAATGCGGTTATGGTCGTTCGGGAAAATTCTTCTCTCATCAGTTTGCAGATATTCATCCAGACCTTATCACTACTGCCAAAGGAATGGGTAATGGCTTTCCGATTGGTGGCGTATTGATTTCTCCAAAGTTTCAAGCAAAATTTGGAATGCTAGGAACCACCTTTGGAGGTAATCACTTAGCTTGCGCAGCAGCAGTAGCCGTTTTGGACGTAATGAAACAAGAAAACTTAATTGAAAATGCGTCAAAGATGGGGGATTATTTGATGAGCAACTTGGCTCAAATATCAGGTATCAAAGAACTGAGAGGTAGAGGTTTGATGATTGGAATTGAATTTGAGCAACCTGTTGATCAAATAAGAGATACCCTTTTATTCAAACATCATATTTTCTGTGGATATGCAGGCAAACATACTTTACGTTTGTTGCCTAGTTTGGCACTTGGGCAAACTGAATGTGACCGATTTTTAGAATCGCTTCAAAGCGTTCTTCAATAGATATAAATCAATTTAGGAAGTGAGTAGTGTCGGCTACTTGCTTCCTAATTTGGCTGGCTCGTCTTCAGAAATAATCTTATCGATAATATTTTTCCATACCTTCTCTTCCTTCTGTGATTTGCTCACTTCGAGTGTTGTGCTTGTAGCGTTTTCTTCCCAAACACGCCTGAGTCGTTGATACGTTAAATTATTAACAATATTTTCATTCCGCCAGAGTTCTATTTCTTTTTCTTCATCTTCGGAGGTTCGACCTTCAAAGTGATTAACCAAAAGTATATATTTTACTTTCAACATGTGGTGCGGGATAGTCGAAGTCAAAATTAGCTATAAACGACGTAGGCAATTTCTAATTTTTACTGCTAGCTATCTTAAGAAGTTTAATAAATAAGTTCTGAAACAATATACCTGCATGCAGATGGCGACTACACGATTCTATATAAAAGACTGAAAAACAGTTGAGAAGTAACGAGACAAACTAAAATTAATTAACAATTATTTTATTATTCTTTAGTTATTCTGACAAAAATCAGCATAATCTCTCCAAAGCAATATACCTTACGGTTCCTACAAACAAAACTTTGACTATCAAACGATTAAGCTTTACAAGATATTGGAGTAAAGCTAATGAAATTTCTTATACAACAAACAAAGAAATTGAACAAAAAAAAGAAAAACATTCACAAGTCCTTTAAGTTGCTATGCAGCTATTTTGATATTACAAAGTATTATGATTATTTTGCGGTTCTTTTGTGCAGAATATCGTATCTCGTAAACGGTGGATAACAACTGTCATTTTTTACGACCAACCTACGAGTCGCGTTTCACCCATTAAAGCATAACGTTTTTAAAGTATTAAATATGGCATTAATTACCAAAATCAGAGAAAAATCGGGAATTGCAGCGGCAGCCATTGCCGTGAGTTTAATTCTATTCCTATTAGGGAGCGACATTTTCCAAGGCCGTTCTCGCTTCTTCGGTGGGAGTAGCGACGAGGTGGGGGAAATCGCTGGAGAGTCTATCAAATACCAAGATTTTCAGAAAAAAGTAGAAGAAGCATCTCAAGCTTATTCAGCCCAAACGGGTCGTGGACCAAGTGAGCAAGAACTTGCTATGATGCGTGAGCAAGTATGGAACCAATACCTTTTAGATTTTGCTTATGGCAAAGAATATGAAGCATTGGGTCTTTCTGTTTCTCCAGAAGAATTGGTTGACATGGTACAGGGTAACAATATCCACCCTTCTGTTAGACAGCAATTTACTAACCCTCAAACTGGACAATTTGATAAAAACTACGTAATCCAGTTCCTAAAAAACTTGAAATCTATGCCAGCTGCTCAACAGCAAGCATGGGCGAACTTTGAAAAATCGTTAAGTCAAGACCGTTTGAGAACAAAATATGAAAACTTATTGAAGCTTTCTACTTATACAACCAATATCGAAGCTCAAAAGGATTATCAAGCTCAAACAGCTAAAGCGGATGTACAATATTTGTATGTTCCTTTTTATTCTATTGCTGACTCAACAATCAAAGTAACAGATAGCCAATTAGAAGAGTATTTGGCTAAGCATAAAGACTTATTTAAAGGCGAAAATACTCGCTCAATCCAATACGTAACTTTCCCAGTTATTCCATCTAAGCAAGATACAGCTTCTTTCTACAACGAAATCAAGCGTTTGGCTAAAGATTTGGCTGTTGCCAAAAATGACTCAGCTTTTGCAATGATGAATTCTGACGTGAAAACTCCGTATTTGGTTTCATTGGCCGAAGTTCCAGCAGCAGTAAAGACGCAGTTGGGAACTATGATTCCAGGTGGTATTTACGGACCATTCAAAGAAAACAATGTTTATTCTATCTATAAATATGGCGGTATCCAAAAAGATTCATTGTTCACAATCCGTGCTAGCCATATTTTGATTCGTCCAGAAAACACAAGTGACTCAGCTAAAGCTACAGCTCGTAAGCGTGCAGAAGGTATTATTGCACAAATTAAAGGTGGTGCAAACTTCGAAGCTCTTGCTCGTTTGAACGGTATGGATGGCACTGCACAACAAGGCGGTGATTTAGGTTTCTTCAAAAACAATGGTTCAATGGTTAAATCATTTGAAAAAGCCGTTTTTGGATTTGGTGGCACAGGTTTGATTCCTAATTTGGTAGAAACAGACTTTGGATACCACATTGTAAAGGTAACAGAACCAAAATCGAATACACGTTACAAATTGGCCGCTATCAACCGTACAATCGCTCCTAGCCAAGCTACTATGGACGAAGTATTGCGTAAGGCAGATAACTTTGCCGCTTCTAACACAACGGCTGAGGCATTTGACGCTGCTGTAAAGAAAGATAAAAATATCTTGATGCTTCGCGCTGAAAGAATGTTGGAAGGTTCGAGCAACGTTAACAACTTGACTAACGCGCGTGATATTGTACGTTGGGCATTCAACGATGACACTAAAGTTGGTACAGTTTCGGATGTATTCCAAAACGATAACCAATACATTGTTGCTATTTTGACAGGTAAAACCTCAAAAGACGAAGTGAAAGTAAATGACTTTCGTGATGAGTTAACTGCACGTGTTAGAGCTGAATTGAAAGCAGAACAAATTATCAACAAATTAGGTGGTATTTCGGGAAGCTTAGAGCAAGTAGCACAAAAATATGGTGCAGGCGCATTAGTTGAAACTGCTACTGATATTACTTTGGCACAAGGCGTATTGTCAAGTGCTGGTGCTGACCCAACTGCCTTGGGTAAAGCGTTTGGTTTGAAAGCTGGTCAGAAATCAAAACCTTTTAAAGGCGAGCAAGGGGTATTTATCGTACAAACTGTTAAATCAACTCCTGCTCCTGCTATTGCAGACTTGACTATGTACAAAAATTCTGCTCGTATGATGGCAGCTCAAAGAGCTTCTTTCTACATCAACGAAGCAATTAAAGAAAATGCTAAAGTTGTAGACAACAGAGCAAGATTCTACTAGGATAATTTCTTACGAAAATATTCTGAAAAGCACCTCAATTGAGGTGCTTTTCTTGTTTTATTAGTAGCTTTGCAAGAAAATCGCCTTGGCATCGTTAAGGAAAATATGAAAAACAAAATTGTTCAATTTGTAATCGCACTAGGCCTACTCATTGGCCTAAATATACTAGCTAACTATTATTTCTTTCGTCTTGATCTTACAGAAGAGGGAAGGTATACTATTTCTCCCGCTACAAAGAGTTTACTCGAAAACCTTGAAGATGATGTAACCATCAAGGTTTATCTAACCGGAAATGATATTCCAGCAGGATTTAAACGGTTGGAAAACGCCGTAAAGGAAACACTTGATGAATTTAAGATTTATGGAGGCTCTCATATCAACTTTCGATTTGTGGATCTCAACTCTGAAATAAAAGATACCAAATTGCGCAATCAAAAGATATTGGAGATTGCCCAAAAGGGTATTCCCCCTACTAATGTAGTTAATTCAGAGGATGGCAAACGTACACAAACCTTACTGATTCCTGGTGCTATTATTACTTATCAAGACAAAGAAATCGCAACTCTACTCCTGAAAGGTAATAAGATGTCCTCACCTCAAGAAATACTCAATCAGTCTTATGAGGGAGTAGAATACCAATTAGCCTCAGCAATAAAAGCATTAACTTTACAAGAAAAGAAAAAAATAGGTTTCTTTACCAACTACTCGTCTTTACCTGAAGTAAATCAATTGAGTATGATTGGGGCGTTGAAGAGATTTTATGCCTTATACCCAGTTGACTTACGTAACTCGCCAACTCTTGATGGACTAGATGCCATTTGCATACTTAAACCTGACCAAGCCTTTAGCGAAGAAGATAAGTATAAGATTGATCAATTTATCATGAATGGAGGAAAAGCTGTTTTCTTTATTGATGCTGTAAAAGTAGATTCAACTGCCCGTGAGGGAAATTTATGTACAATCAACAACCTTAACTTAGATGATTTACTTTTCAAGTATGGGGTTCGTCTAAACCATAATCTTATCAAGGATGCACAAATGTGCGCTGCTATACCAATGGATATTGGCAATTTTGGCGATAAATCCAACATCCAATTAGTTCCTTGGCAGTACTTTCCACTTATCAACACTTTTGGCAAATCTCCTATTGTCAAAAACCTCGATGCCATATACACCAAATACGTTGGTAGCCTAGATACTGTTAGAGCGGTTGGAATTGAAAAAACCCCGCTTTTGATGACCTCGCAATACACACAATTACTGAATGCGCCCTCTATTATGACCTACAATTTTGCGAATAAAGAGTTGGATGCTAGTCAGTACAAGGCAGGAGTACAAACTATTGGTGTTTTGCTTGAAGGTAAATTTGAGTCTTTATACAAAAACCGTATTTTACCAAACGACCCTCGTGCCAAAACCTTTAAAGCTGATGGAACCAACAGCAAAATTATTGTTTGTTCAGATGGGGATATCCCTGTTAATGATTTTGACCAAAAAATTAATGCGCCGCTTCCATTAGGATTTGATCGTTTTTCTGGAAATACATTTGCAAATAGAGACTTTGTGTTAAATACTTTTGATTACTTATTGGACGATAACGGGGTAATTGCTGCCCGAAACAAAGTCGTAACTCTACGCCCACTCGATAAATCCGCGCTACAAAACGAACGTGAATATTGGCAGGTAATCAACTTAGTGATTCCATTGGTAATTTTGGTATTGATAGGTTTTTTACGAAACTATATACGTAAGAGAAAATTTGCCTAATCCAAGTTTATTTCAAGGCTTATTCGTACTTTTGTAGCATAACTAAACATATCTTTGAGCTTAGCAAAACCTTTTTAAATGAAAGGATTTTAATCTTAAAGATTCCAAATAAATCAAACAGCACTAATGAAATTCGTCGTATCTTCATCAGTCCTATTAAAGCAACTCGCTACGGTAAATGGTGTTATTACCAATAATCCCATTGTACCAATTTTAGAGAACTTTTTATTCCAACTCGAACATAGTCAGCTCACAGTAACAGCTTCGGACTTACAAACAGTGATGATTACTACCTTGGAAGTAGAATCCCAAGACTCTGGTTCTATTGCTGTTCCTGCACGCTTGTTACTCGATACATTGAGAGGTTTACCAGACCAGCCTATCACTTTTAAAGTGGATACTGAGACTTTTGGAACTGAAATCATTACAGAAAACGGTCGCTACAAACTTTCAGGCGAAAACTCTATCGACTTCCCGAAGGTTCCTCAAGTAAGCAAAAGTTTATCTGTAGAAGTGGGAGCAGATGTACTAGGCTCAGCTATCGCCAATACGATCTTCGCAGTTTCGAGCGATGATCTACGTCCTGCAATGACAGGGGTATATGTGCAATTAAATTCTCAATATACCAATTTTGTGGCCACTGATGGGCACCGTTTGATTCGATATCGTCGTAGTGATATTCAATCAGAACAAGAGTCTAGCATGATTATTCCACGCAAGGCTTTGAATCTTTTGAAATCATCTTTACCTTCAGATGAAACTATTGTAACTGCCGACTTCAGCGCAGCAAATGCATTTTTTAGTTTCAATAATATCAAAATGATTTGTCGCTTGATTGACGAACGTTTTCCAGATTATGAAAATGCCATTCCGCAAAATAATCCAAACGTATTGACTATCAATCGTCAGGAGTTGTTGGGTTCTTTAAAACGTATTTCTATTTATTCGAACAAAACAACTCATCAAATTCGTTTGAAATTAGGTCATAATGACCTAGTTATTTCTGCTGAAGATTTGGATTATTCGAATGAAGCAAACGAAAAGTTAATGTGCGATTATGAAGGAGAACCAATGGAAATCGGCTTTAATGCGAAGTTCTTAATCGAAATGTTGAACAATTTAAGTTCGACTATGATTTCTATAGAAATGTCAGCTCCAAACCGTGCAGGCTTGATTATTCCAGCTGAAACACAGGATAATGAAAATATCTTAATGCTTGTTATGCCAGTGATGTTGAATAACTACGCATAGTTATTTGGCAAATTGTGATTTAACGCATGAATGCTTATGTTAAAATTTGTACGCTAGCGATAAAGACGCAACGATTGTGCATTAAGCCTAGTAAAATTGAACATAATAGCACCAAAAAAGCGGTCGGGAAGTACTTTCCGACCGCTTTTTTGATAAAACTCAGAAATTTATCCCAATCTTTTGATTCGAGATAATTTGATACGATATTTCGAATATCAGCTGTTTAGAAACAAAGCCTTACCTTTCTAATCATCAAATTCTTCACTCATTATCTCAGTATTTCACCTAACTAAACTGATATTGCTTAAATGGAATTTTTGTCATACGAGTACCCGTAAGGGCGGCAACAGCATTAGCTATAGCAGGTGCAATAGGTCCCATTGGAGGCTCTCCAACTCCTCGAGGAGTTGCTCCTGTAGATAAAATCGACACCTCTATATCTGGCGTATCACGAATCAGAGCCATCTGATATTGCAAGTATTGATTAGGTGTTACCTTGCCATCCTCAATTGTTAATTCCTCAAACATACTGGCACTAAGCCCCATTGTAATGGCTCCTTCACATTGAGCCTTTACCCCATCGGGATTGATAACAAGTCCGGGGTCTATGGCACAATATACCTTCAGTACTTTGATAGCCCCATTTTCGATTTTCACTTCAGCTACTTGTGCTACAGGAGTATTTACATCAGTTGCACACGCTACACCCATCGCATGACCTACTGGTAAAGTTTTTTGCCCAAAACCACTCATTTTTTGTACTTCTTTCAATACCCCAACCAAGCGCTGACCACGTTCATCTTGCTTGATATGTGCAAGTCTAAAATCAATAGGATTTTGGTTTGCTTTTTTGGCAAGCTCATCAATAAAAGATTCAATCGCAAACGAATTTGCCATCAAACCTAAACCACGCCACCAGCTTGTAAAAAATGGTAGTTGACAACGCCAATATTTGACACTGGAGTTCGGGATAGCCTCATAATGGAACAAACCACCGCGCCAAGCTCCAAAATCAGCACCTAAGAGAGTTGGCGCAAAGCTGGGTACCAAACTCGAACCAAATGCGACATCCCCACTAGCAATTTGATGTTCAATAGCCTCAATTCGATTTTGGTGAAGCTTTGCACTCAACCGATGCTGAGTAGGTGGTCGAAGATACCCGTTTTGAAACTCTTGTTCGCGTTCAAATAACACATGTACTGGCAATCCTATCTCCTGAGATAAAACTACTGCTTCGTAGGCATGAGGTGTGTACAAACGGCGTCCAAAACCTCCACCCATAAAAGTTGGTTGTATATCAATATCTTCGGCAAGAAGACCCGTTGCCTCGGCTATCTCATTTCTTGTATTTTTAACGGACTGAGTACTCATTTTCACAGTTACTTTTCCGTCTTTATAGTGCGCAGTAACGCCATTGGGTTCCATTTGGGCATGAGCTCCCAAAGGTGTATAAAACTCTAATGTAATTGTATCTTTAGAGTCTGTTAACTCAGATATATCACCATTTTCTTGTACAACGGTAAGCTCTCCTTTCTCAATTTGTACTATATCGTTAACATCTTTTTGCTGAATCAAAGCATCAGCATTAGTCCATGTTATTTGAAGTTTCTGTTTTGCCAGAATAGCCTCGTACCTAGTTTTTGCCACTACAGCTACAAAATCAGGTTGCTCTACCACCTTGATTACTCCAGCTATTTTCAACGCTTCTTGGGCATTTACAGCGCCTCTGGTAGCTCCAAAAAAAGGAGGTCGGGCTACTGTAGCATACACCAAATCAGGAAAAGTAGCATCAATCCCAAAAATAGGCTCTGCTCTCACTTTTGACTCTAAATCTACTCTAGGTATTGCTTTCCCGATAAGTTTATACTTTTCTGGAATTTTTAAGGCAGGTTCTTCATTTGGCAAAACCCATTCGTTGGTTTTTGCCACAATTTGCGCATAAGATATTTTTTTACCTTGCCCCAACACATATCCATTTTGCGCAATAAGCTTTGGTAAGGCAACTCCCAATAGGACAACAGCCCGCTCGCGAAGCATTTCGCGCATCAAGGCTGCAAGCATTGACAATTGAGAAAATGTACTCGAAATAGAATCACTTCCACCTGTAGTATTGGGGTCGATTGGCCCGTGAGCAGTACTACTATGCACTACTTTTATTTGGCTAATCGAAACCTCCAACTCTTCTGCAACAATTTGTGCTAAGGCTGAAAATACCCCTTGCCCCATTTCGATTTTAGGTGAATGAAACAAAACACTATTGTCCTCTTGAATCTCAAACCAATATTGGGGTTCTGTATCTGTACTAAATTGCACTAAGGCTCCCTTATCGGCCTGTTCTACAAAAAATCCGCGGATAGCTTTTTTTCCAACCCAGCCCAACCCCAAGGCAAGTCCTAGACCTGCCCCCGTTTTAATCAAAAAATTTCTACGAGTTACTTTCCACATAATTTTCTAAATTTTCTGATTGATTAATGCTGCTTTATGAATCGCCTTTCGCATACGATAGTAAGTGCCACATCTACAAATATTGGTAATATTCTCATCTATATCAGTATCTGTTGGGTTAGGAATTCTTTGAAGTAAATCGGCTGTAGCCATCATAAATCCTGGCTGACAATACCCACATTGTGGAACGGCCTCTTCGATCCATGCCTGTTGAACAGCATGAAGCGTACCTTGCCCCAAACCTTCAATCGTTGTTACTTTCTTGTGTTGCACCTCCGAAGCGGGCATTGAGCAAGAACGAATAGCATTACCCTCGATGTGTACTGTGCAGGCTCCACACAGACCTTTCCCACAACCAAATTTAGTCCCTTTCAGTTGAAAGATGTCTCGGAGTATCCAAAGCAGTGGCATATCCTCTGGCACTTCTATCCGTTGGCTTTTGCCATTCAAATCAAATATTAGAAGCATTGTTGTTTGTTGAGTTTTATCAAAAGATTCATATCAGAAAAGTGTGGTTTCTCGTTTGAAGTAGAAATACACCTGCCAATCAAATTATTTTTTTATACACAATATAAACATTTTAAGTACTGACAAGTTCACCCCAAACTAGATTTATACAATTTATTATCTATATTTTTCAAAAAAGTCCCGTTTATGGTCTTTTTTGTGTACTTGAGATAAAATTCTTGCAAGAGAAACTAAAAAGGTGAAAATTCACGTTAGAATAACAAACGCTTTAAATTTCATTACGATGCTAAAATCAAGATTTTTCGCGATTGTACTTACCTTATTTACAATCCATACATTTGCCGAAAATAACCCTACGACTAAATCAAAGACAGGAGAATCAACTGGCATTCAATTTTTTAGTGGAACTTTCAAACAAGCGCTAGCAAAAGCTAAGAAAGAGAAGAAATTGATCATGGTAGATTGTTATACTACGTGGTGTGGCCCCTGCAAATATCTAAAAACTAACGTATTTACAGACAAAGCACTAGGTGATTACATGAATAGTAAATTTGTGAGTGTAGCTGTAGACTACGAAAGTGCGGAAGGTGAAGCAGTGGCTCGAATGTATCCAGTAGAGGGATATCCTACCCTATTCTTTATGGATAGCAACGGAAAAATTAAGAAAACAGTACTTGGGGTGCCTCATGGAGGAGCAAAAGAAGTTCTTCAGACAGCCCAAAAAGTAAAATAGTATTATCCAATCACAATAGTCAAAAGTCGGTACTTTCCAAAAGTGCTGGCTTTTGTTTTTTGGGGGGAATTTGTAGCAAACATGAGTAATTCCTAATCTATTGGTTTTTCTAATGAATGTGGTTAAAAGGAATTTTATTGGTAGAGAAGCAATATTTTGGGGCTAAATAGATAA
>NZ_JBMLSD010000254.1:0-1732 GCF_049240685.1 Flectobacillus sp. | reverse complement strand
GAAAGCTGAAAGCCGAAAGCTCAAAGCTGAAAGCCGAAAGCATTTAATCTTTCCTTTGACTTATCCAGAAAAATATGATATCTGTAAGAGTCATTCTTCCGAATTGTAAGATTGGGTATATTGTGGAATTTTTCATCAAAAAAGCGGTCAGAAAATATTTCCCGACCGCTTTTTTGATGATAGCAAGCTTGATTTTACTAGGCTTGAGACGCAAGAACTGCGCCTCTCTATTTTGACAAAATCATTCCATTGAATGATTCCTATTTCATCTATTCTTGTTCTTCGTCTTCCAACAAACCTTCTTTCTTTGCTTGGACTTTATAATCATGCAATTGAACTGGTTTTGCTTTTTGTGTCTTCATATTCAAGAATTCGACCAACAATGAGAAGGCAATAGCAAAATATAAGTATCCTTTTGGCACTGTTCCAATTTCTGATTGGAAGATTGAAACATGCGAACCATGGGCACTTTCGGCAATCAACATAAAGCCAATCATAATCAAAAATGCCAATCCGAGCATCTGAATGGATGGATGATCATTTACAAATTTGCCTACAGGTCCGGAGAAGCCCATCATTATCACGATTGATAGTACAACCGAAAGAATCATTACAGGTAGATTATGGGTTAGACCAATAGCCGTCAAAATCGAGTCTATCGAAAAAACAATGTTAATCAAAGCAATTTGTAATACTACCGCAGTCAATTTATCAGCAGCACTACCTTTTGGACGATCTACATGGTCTTCACTCGGATCGCCTTCCAATTTGTGGTGAATTTCGGATGTAGCTTTGTAAAGCAAAAATAGTCCCCCTACAAATAGTATCAAACTCTGTCCAGAGATACCTGCTTTGAACCACCCCCAATCTATGTGAACAAATGGCTCTTGCAAGGAAATAATCACAGATAACCCAAATAATAACACTACTCGAAAAATCATGGCTAACAACAAGCCTATGTTACGAGCTTTTGGCTGATCTTTTACCGCTAATTTGTTGGCAGCAATCGAAATAAAGATAATGTTGTCGATACCTAATACAATTTCAAGGAAGGTAAGTGTAATTAAACTGATGATAGCATCTGGACTTAATAGTTGTTGTATCATTTTTAAAAAGTTGGTTTAAGAAATTATTGTTTTAAATTCTCCTCGAACAAAACAAGGAGTGATTGTCTGTTCTTGTTGTTACAAATCTATCAGGTTTTATGAATTAAAAAAATCTTCTTTTCCACAAATGGAACCTTTTGATTACAAACCATTTCTTTTATCGGTTAATTGGTAGGTTCCATCAATTAGAAAGTTAGTGTTTTTTTTATTTTACAGGAAGATTTTTACTATTTCGCTTTTACCTCAAAAAGAAATATAGATACAATTTTTCTTCAAAAATTACGAATTTCAGAAAAGCCGAGTAGTTTTTTTGAAAAAAATGTAAAAATTTTTCATTATTTAACTCTCTGATAACAAAAACGTTACTAAAAACTTTCAAAAAAATATGATTTTTTTTCAGAAAAGGACTTGCATAATACATTTCAACCGCGTAATTTTGCACCACGTTAAACGCAACGACAACAACAAAGTAAAATGGTTTCATAGCTCAGCTGGTTCAGAGCACCTGCCTTACAAGCAGGGGGTCCTAGGTTCGAATCCTAGTGGGACCACCAAATTACAAATTACACTCGGTTTCATAGCTCAGCTGGTTCAGAGCACCTGCCTTACAAGCAGGGGGTCCTAGG
>NZ_JBMLSD010000253.1:0-23206 GCF_049240685.1 Flectobacillus sp. | reverse complement strand
TGGACTCATTTTTTTAACAGTTTTAAACTGTTTTTAAACATTCATTGAAAAAGTATAAATACCTTTTCTCTTTTTGTCCAGTAATCAATAATTTTGATTAATTCAAGATGTTATATTTTAAAAATCAAAACACTAACTTACAATTCACTAACTCACAATTCACTAATTCACAACTCACTCATCACTCATTTATGACTTTGTTATTTCGCTAGAGAAAGGTTGGTTGTAAAAACGCTTCCCTGTGCTTTTATACAACGCATTGGCAACAGCCCCGAACACAGGAGGGAATGGTGGCTCGCCAAGCCCCGTTGGGTCGATTGTATTTTGTACAAAATGAACGTCTATTTCTTTGGGGGCTTCATTATGACGGATGATTCGGTAATTATGGAAATTACTTTGTTCGGCTACGCCGTTTTTGTGGGTCAATGCCCCGTAAAACGCATTACCGATGCCATCCACGACGGCCCCTTGTACCATGTTTTTGGCAGCATCGGGGTTTACGACAATACCGCAATCAATGGCACTGGTCACTTTTTCCACATAAGGCTGACCGTCACGCATGACTATATCCACCACATGACCCGCGTAAGAAGCATGACAAAAATAAGCGGCTACACCTCGCTTTTTACCCTTATTTTCGGGTTTGTCCCAGCCCGATTTTTCTCTGAGCAATTCCAATACGCCAGCGTATCGGTCGGCATCGTATTCGTTGTTTTTACCTACTGGATTTTCTTTGGCACGTTTCAATAAATCCAGACGCATTTGTATTGGGTCTTTGCCCATTGCTTCGGCCACTTCGTCTAAAAACGACTGTTCGGCCGCAGCGTTGAAATTTGAGCGAGGTGCTCGGAAAGCCCCAATGGTAATATTAGAAGGAATCTCCCAAGCCTCAGCCAAATAGTTATCCACCGCACCAGCAGGGAAACGGTTGGCATGAATAGGATTTTCGGGAATACCGCCCCCTTTTACGTGAAAAGCAATCAGGTTTTTGTTTGCGTCTAAAGCCGCACGGTAAGTAGCCGTGTACATTGGACGATAGATGCCGTAAGTCATATCGTCTTCACGGGTATAAATCAATTTGACAGGAGCTTTCAAGCGTTGAGAGATGCGAGCCGCTTCGTACACATATTGCGCATAAGCTCTACGTCCAAAACCACCGCCCATACGGGTCATCTGAATCTCGATTTTATCGGCAGGTAAATTCAAAATTTTTGAGAGTGATGGTTCCATGAAACCAGGAGCTTGTAAAGGGCCTGCCACCAAAGCTTTATCTTCGGAAACATGGGCGAAGAAGTTCATAGGCTCCATGGTGTTGTGAGCCAAAAATGGAGCATTATAAGTCCGTTCAATCACCAGAGCGGCATTTTTAAAAGCGGTTTCTGGGTCGCCATCTTTTCTTAATTGCTGTGCAGGTCTTTTTGCATAATCCGCCATCAGCGCCAATTGATCAGCAGTGGTTTCTAACCTTCCCGGAATAGTGACTTCTTTTTTGCCCCCTCGTCCCATCATGGTTTCTTTGAGGTCGCCAGTGGGTTCCCATTGGGCTTTGATTTTTTTACGAGCGTTCATTACTTCCCAAGTAGATTTACCCACAATGGCAATCATTTCGTTGGAAGTACGAGTATCAAAAAGACTTTGTTCAAAACCATCGTCATAGAGTTTGAAGCTAAAAATGTCTTTGATTCCTGGCATCTTCAACGCTTGAGATGCATCAAAAGATTTAAGTTTCATCCCAAAAGCAGGCGGATGCTGAATCATGGCAATGAGCATTCCGTCAACTTTAAAATCTATGCCAAAAAGCGGTTTTCCCGTAACTACTTTAACTCCTTCTGTATTTTTCTTTGAATGATTAACAATAGAAAAATCTTTAGGTGTTTTTAGTTGTACTTCTTTCGGAACGGGAATAGTAGCTGCCTTGCTCGCCATTTCGCCATACTTTGCCGATTTTCCGCTTGAATGCAACAAAACACCTGCTTGGGTCGTAATTTCACTGGCTGGAACACCCCACGTCTGAGCCGCCGCCTCAATAAGCATTTGTCTTGCCGAAGCCCCTGCGTTTCTCAAAGGTTTCCAGTACATTCTTACAGAATTACTACCGCCTGTAAATTGCATTCCTAATTTTACGTTATCGTGTGGCCCCATTTCTACAACCACGTTTTTCCAATCTACGTCCAATTCTTCAGCTACTATCATAGGGAGCGAAGTCATGACGTTTTGACCAAATTCGGGGTTTGGACAAATTATTTTGATAACATTATCTGGCGTAATTTTGATATAGCCATTAAGTTCATTCGATTGTTCTGGCAAATTCAATGCCTCCATTTTGTCGGCAGCTTGAGCATTGGCGAGCCAAGTAAAACTCATCATGAGTCCACCACCTGCCAACATGGAAGACTTTAAAAACGAACGACGGTTTTGTGTATTGTTATTTTCCATTTTAAATCAAGGTTAAGGTTGGTTACTTTTGTGCTGCTGCCTTAATCGCCTCTTTGATACGTAAATAAGTACCACAACGACAAATGTTTCCGCTCATGTAATTATCAATGTCTTCGTCGGTTGGATGTGGGTTTTCTTTCAATAAAGCCGTAGCACTCATGATTTGTCCAGCCTGACAGTAGCCGCATTGAGCAACATCGTGTTCAATCCAAGCTTTTTGCACGGGGTGTGTCCCATCGGCAGATAGCCCCTCGATGGTTGTAATGGCTTGTTTGCCAACGGCCGAAACAGGGAGGCTACAAGAACGCACCGCAGTACCATCCAAATGCACAGTACAAGCCCCACACATAGCCATACCGCATCCAAATTTTGTACCTGTCATATTCAAATGGTCTCTTAAAACCCAAAGAATTGGGGTTGAAGGGTCAACATCTATTTGTTGCGTTTTCCCATTTATTTTTAGAGAATATTTTGCCATAATACTATGTTTGCTTTTAATGGATAATTAACAAATCTATTTGAAAAAACTAAGATTGATTGATGCTAAAAAATATAGTAAAAGTAGGAATTTAAACCTCTTTAGCTTGATTTTTGTTTATTTTTATAAATTGTTTAAGAATAATTTTCACTGAGATAATAAGTAAAAAAGTCTTGCCTTATTACAATTATGACTCTTGGCAAGGAATAGCCGTTGCAAATAGGATTCATATCTCAACTTGGAATTTTCTATTTATTGCCTATTGCTAAAGACTTTATGTTTTATTAAATAAGACTTTATGCTCATTATTGAGCGGTACAAAAATAAGTACAATGCCAACATCAAATAGGATATAAATTACAGCTTTTTATACCATTTTTACTGATAAAGTTCTTATTTTGGTCAACTTCTAAAACTCAGAGAGTACTTACTATATTTTGATTAAATGTTTAAGAATAGAAAAATTATTATTGCTACCAAGCATCAAAAAGAACAAGTGATAGCTCCTTTACTTGAAAAGGAATTGGGGCTAAATTGCTTTGTAGACCCTCATTTCGATACTGATGTACTTGGAACTTTCACTGGTGAAATTGAACGAGAGCTTGATCCAGTGGCTACCGCGAGAGAAAAGTGCCTAAGAGCCATGCAACTGAACGATTGCGATTTGGGAATTGCCTCTGAGGGTTCTTTTGGGGCTCATCCTTCTTATTTTTTTTTGAATGCAGACGATGAGATTATAATTTTTATTGACCGGCTGAATAAGCTCGAAATCGTTGCTAGAGAAATTTCGACAGATACTAATTTTAACGCTCGTGAGTTAGTTTCGGAAGATGAGCTGATTTGTTTTGCTCAGGAGGTTGGGTTTCCCGAGCATGGGATAATACTACGGAAATCTAAAGCTGATAGGGAGGATATTTACAAGGGGATAACTGATTTTGATGTTCTAAAAAATACATTTAAGCAGCTTATTCAAAAAGGTGATAGCGTTTATGCAGAGACAGATATGCGTGCTTTGTACAATCCTAAAAGGATGAAAGTCATAGAAAAGGCTACGATTAAGCTGCTCAAAAAAATTAATTCAAAGTGCCCGAGTTGTCAAATGCCAGGTTTTGAGATTACCGAGGCAGTAAGTGGTTTAGCGTGTAGTCAATGTGGAGCTCCGACAAATTCTGCACTATACTGTCTATACGTTTGTAAGCACTGTCAGTTTTCTGAAAAACAAATGTATCCTGAAGGAAAAAAAACCGAAGACCCAGCTTATTGCGATTATTGTAATCCCTAATGATTTAGATAGAATACTTTATTGTTCTTGACAAAGGATTTTCTTTAATGTTGATAACTTTAATCAATTTCATGAAAACATTAGAAGCCTTACAAAAACCTTCAACATCCGCCATTCAAACATTTTATTTTCCTTAATCTATAAAAAATTTGTTCGAAAAGAAGAAGGTTACTAACTTAAGTAATCGTGCAGAATTATATTTAAGTTTTTTGTTTTAGGGAACAGGCAACAGGCATAAGGCAAAGAGTGTTAAAATGTTTTTATTAACCACGGTTATGCTTTTTTCCAAAGCCCAGCGCCGAAAGCTGATACCTGAAAGCTTAAAGCACAATCTTAAACTTTATTTTGCGTACTAACTTAACATTGGGGATTATACATTAGTTTATCCAATCTTTTGTATGCTAAAAAGGGTTATTTTCTAACCTATAATCCCCAATTCAAACTCCTCCTGAATAGAATTACTTACAGTGAAATTTTAAAACCGACCGTAGCACTCATAGGAATGTTGGAACGATAGCCTTGTGGTAGGTTTGCAACGATAGGTAAATTATTACTGAGATTATTCAACAGTACAAAGCTTGTTAATACTTTTGACCATTGGTAGTTTCCGCTGAGGTCAAAAATCCAATAGGATGGGAGTGTGTTTACGGCGTTATACTCCGTTGTATTACTTGGGGTAATTTCAACTCCTTGACTTGGCTTCACACGTGTTGCACCTGTATATCTTCCCGTAAAATATACTGAGAGCTTTTTTCTTTCCAAACCCACACCTAAATTTAACTGGTGTGGCGTGATAAAGGGTATTATATCACCTCTATTAATCGTGGTATTTCCCCAATCTCCTCCTGCATTCACAAAAGTATCACCAAATCTGGCATTTGTATAAGTATAAGCAATGTTAAGTGGTAATCTGATATCCGTATTTTGCTTCAAATGAAACAAATCATAATTGAAGCTAAACTCCACGCCATCAGTATTGGCATTTCCTGCATTAAAGGTATCACCTGTACCAAGCCCACCGCCCGACATATTGTCGGAACCCAAAATATTAGCATAGTTATTATGAAAAAGGGTGATTTGAGATTTTATACCATTTTTCTCATATAGATATCCTAACTCATAGCTTACAGCAGATTCGGGTTTTGCTTGTAAGTTTGACGAATTTAGGGTTGGTGTTCCGGGAGGAGAAAACCCTCTATAGATTCCCCCATAAAGGCTGCTAAAGTTGTTTAGTTCATAATTCAAACCAATACTTGGTAAAAAAACACTAATATTATTTTCGGCTGTACGGAGATTCGTTCCTAACCTAGCATTGTCGGAGGTGCCAAAATTTTCAAGATTTAGACTAATATCTTCATATCTCACACCGGGATTAATGGTCAGATTTTTGAAGTGAACAATATAGGATAAATAAGTCGCTGTGCTACTGGCATATCTGATTTGATTTTCACTATTTCCAGTAACACCCGCGCTTGCCAAAACCATTACTTTTTGGGTCATATTGTAAGTGGATTGAGTAGCAAGCCTATCTGCTCTATCTTTGTGTAGTCTCAAACCAACTTGTAGTTTATGCGAAAACGCACCTGTCGCAAATTGATATTGTAGGTTCGATTGTATACCTTGGCTATAATATTTTCGGGCTGCTGCCTGAAAAACTACTTTCCCATCACTTTGCCCTGTCATGATATTGTAGGCCGCTGGAAAAGCACCAGGGTTACTCAATAAATTCGAAATGCTTTGATCACCAATACTGTTTACACGTCCCCAATCACGAAATGTATAGGCATAATACCCGACTGTATTGAGAGATAATTTTGGAGAAAAGACTACAGCATGACTAAGACTAATGTCCTGATGTTGAAGCGTTAGTAAATCCTTTTGTGTGGCGGCATATCGGCGATTAGGGTTATTCAGAAAATCCTGATAAGTAAGACCCAGATACGACTCATTGCCATCCTCTGTGGCATTTACTACTTTTAAGGTAAGTGATTGCTTTATTTTGGCATCAGCTGAGGTATGCCAACGAAGTTTTGCCATAAAATCACGACGGTCAAATCCTGTATTGCCTCCGTTATCAAGCTCTTTGAAGCCATTACTGGCCAGACGATTAACTTCGAAAACATAATCGAATTGATTTTGAGAATCACCCACCCAAACTCGCTGCTGATTAGTTCCAAAACTACCGTAAGAAACTTGCGCTAATCCTTTAAATGAAGTGGGTATTGGTGTAGACAAAAGGTTAACTGCTCCACCAATCGTATAGGGGCCATATTTTACCTGACTGCTGCCCTTAAGAACTTCAACGCCAGCCATACGGGCAAAAGTTGGAAAATAATAAGCAGATGGGTCAGCGTATGGCGCTGGCGCAATCAGAATACCATCTTCCATTAACGTTATTTTTGCACTTCTGTTTACAGGAGTACCTCTGAGTCCAATATTTGGTCTAAGCCCGAAACCTTCTTCATCTCGGATATTAACCCCAGGTACTATCCTCAAAACTTTATTTACATCAGGCTGATTAAGATTCGATAATTTCTGGTTATTGATAAACTCTCCAGAGCCGAAGAGTATTTTCGATTTACTTTCTACTATCGTAACTTCCTCCAAGACCTTCGAACTATCGCGAACAAATGGTTGATTTTGAGCAAAAGTGGTTGTACTGAATACGAGAAGTAAGCAAGAGATATTTAGATTCATAATTTATTTAGATTAATTATAAATAAAAACAAAGTTACATTTGAAATGTTTTGCCTCGCAAACTAAAGGTCTATAAAATAGGATTTAAAAAAATTATGACATTCATTAAAATTTCTTTTGTAGCTAGATTTTTGTGCAATATATAACTGTAAATCAGTAGATTAGTTGAATTGGTAAGTCTTTAATTCGGGGTGAATCATTTTTGAATTCAGCAGCGTGTGTTGAAAAAAGGTTCAGTATAAGAGGTTTTAAATCAATCATTTTTGAATCGAAATTTGAACATTTCTCATTGTCGTGAAAATTATTACTTTTTCGTATAACTGCTAAGTGATTAGTCATCGATGTAAAATTTAAACTATCTATTACCAAAATCATTTTATCCATTTTTTCTTAAAACTAATCTTTTAATAATGAAACTAAAAAAATAGTTTGAAGGTAGGGGGGAAATACCTCGAGGCTGTCATATCTATAAAAGTGTAGCACTTAGACATTCGTTTTGTAATTAAGCATCAATTATTCCTGGTTAAATTGGAAGACGTTTTTAGTTAATAGTCTGATTACTGGACAAAAAAACTACAAATTACTTATCTCTATTTAATTAGGTAGAGAAAATAATCCAGACAACATTTGATTACAAACATGTCGACCTAATAGCTTGACCGAAGGATGCAGACTGAGTTTTTGAGATAACTGAAAGCTAAAGTGACCTTATTTGTCCTGTTTGTTAATAAGCTTGTTAGTATAAATCGATGTTCTTGGTACCGAGTTAGAAATGATAAAATTCAAACTAATTTGTATATTCGTTTCTAAAAGTCAAAAATTATTATCCAAAGTTTAGTATGAATAAAGCCTTTTTGTTACTCTTTTTGTTGGTATTCGGTACTTCAACTGTCAAGGCAGGTGAACCACGGATTCAAACGACTATCAAATCAAGAAATGAACACTTTACGTTAAAATTGAAAAAAAATACCTGGAACCTCACAGATGCCAAAGGTAATTTGATGTATTCGATTCCTGAAAAAGGTTATTCGGCAATGTCTATCTTTGTAACGAATGATGGCAAAAGTGTAGTGATATTAGATGATTTGTTGAATGCAAGCAAACTCCTTAAAAAATCCGTGATTCGTTTTTTTTATGAAGGAAAACAAATAGCGAATTATAACTTTTCTGATTTAGTAAAAGATACCTGTAATGTAATCCGAAAAGCAGAGGAGGTCAGATGGACTTTGGAAGATTTTGATTTGGCTAAGAATGATTCGATATTTTCTATAGCAACATTTGAGTTTAATGAAATTGATTTTAATGTAAAAACTGGGGTCATTTCCAAGAATAAAAAGCCCTTTACTGTTGATAAAAATACCTATATTTTGAGAGGGCGTTTTTATAAATCCTCTTCTTCGGACAAGACTGAAATGACAATCAGAAAATATATTCTTGGTGATAAGTTACCTTTTGATACCATACATTTTACCACTGATATGTACACAAAAGGACATTGGGACCAAGTGCTCGTAATAAAAGATGGGGTAGATGTGACACCTATCAGGTACAGAGGTGAAGTTTTTGGAGATGCTTGTTTGATGAATTAGTCAAATATTTTTTTTCGAAAATTTTAATAATCAATGTAATTATCTCGAAATGACCATTGTTGTTTTTTGTGCCTTCTCCTTTCAGTCTCAGGCCATCAGATTTAGGCTATTGGACAAAAGGAATTTCTTTTGTTAGTAGGAAGACGTTATCTGTTAATAATCTATTGGTTATTTGAAGATATTCATAATCAGAAGGTTATAGTTAGATTTTACCTTAGACATACGAATAATTTAAACTTTCCTACTTCTTAATTAAAATATTCAACAACAATTAGCCTGTTGCCTATACCTTAAGAAATTAACTTAAATAACGCTAAAAACCATTACAGAATCCTTAAGTAACACAACTAAAATTTGATTGTTTATGAACCTACGCTTTATTCTTCAAGAGGAGGATTATCTCCAACACGAATTGTTTGTTGCCTCTGACAACAAAATATTCAAATTTTCTTCAGCACGTATTCTTGGTGCTTATCTGGCTGTGTCGGCAGTTTCAGGTTATTATTTGTATACGCAAAACCATCTGACCGCTGCGCTTATATCGATTGCTATAGGTGGAGGAATTATCGCACTATTGCCAAGATTGATAAAGGCTTATTACAAGAATGAGATTGTTAAGTATGTGCAAAATACCTTCGGAAGTAGTCGTGGGAAAGAAATTGAATGTGAGTTTTTTACAGATAATTTGATGATGGGTGATGGAGAAAGGGCTGCTACTATTCCTTATGCGCAGTTTGAAAATGTTACCGAAACTCGTGATTATTTTTATGCAAAAATCAAGGCAAGTTCTCATATTATTATTCCCAAAGGGGGTGTCGGAAATGCGCATCGAGTAAAACAGCATCTTTTATCAATATGTAAAGACTTAGACATCCCTTACCACGAAAATTTGGATTGGTCTTGGGAATAGAACTTGAGCAAATATTACCAATGATGATAATCTCTTGAAGCCCAACCATGATTGAATGTTTGGGCTTTTTGACGCCACAGCATTACAATACACTTCTTTCCTGTCACTAAAAATGATTGAGTTAAGTAATAAGACGTTATTAGTTAACAGAATATTGGTTATTTGAAGATATTCATAATCAAAACAACCAGATTATGTATATTGCTAAGCTGTACTAAAAATGGGAAGCCGACACAACAGCATGTTTTAATTTTGATTTTAGCTTTGAGATTTTTGCCAATGTTTTACAATATTCTCCTCAGGTTAAAGCATTTCTGTTTATAAAAAATGGTGTAGCCCTTGGGTGTGGGACTCTTTTTGTTGATTCGCATCACGTGGCAGGATTGCATACCATTGGTACTTTACCAGAAGGTAGAAACAAAGGAATCGGAAAAAAATGACGAAAAAATTACTCTGGGAGGCACAAAACCTAGGATGTGAGCTGGCAGTATTGAGTGCCTCTGTAATGGGAGAACCTATCTACGCCAAATTGGGATTTGAGACCTATGGCGAGCTCCGAACGTTTATAATGGTTTAGTAACATTTTTTTGATAGGATTTGCAACATTTTGCGTTTGCTTGAGTCTTTTAGTAAAAATAGTTCATGATGAAAATAAACTCACTTATCTCGACATTTTTAGTTTTTATCTTTTCTTGGGGATTAAACTTAAAGTATGCCCATGCATCCAATTCAAATAGTTACCTAAGAGTAAATTTGGATTCTTTAACTTCTAATTCTGGAAATCTACTTTTTGATTTAAAAGATGGAGAAACCCTATCCTTATTAGTCCACACTGAGGGCTGTTACGGTAGCAGCGCAAAGCTTATTTTATTCACGAAGGAGAAAAATACTGTTGTCTCTCGACTTTATTTCAATCCAGATTTAAGGTCAAACCCTATTTCATCCAGAGGGCCTTTCGATGCTAAGAATGGAAATATGATTGCAACAATTTCGATGACACAAAGTGATATTGACTATTTTCAGAAATTTCTGAATAGCTTACATGGTCTAAAAGACCAGGGCTGTTCTAATATTACTAGATATTACCTAAGCTCGGGAAGATTTACGCTACAAAAGCTCGACGGAAGCTGTCAATGGAATGGTTTTGAACAATTGCAAAAAAGGCTTTTTAACCAATAATTGTATATCCTTGCCAGAGAAATCTGGCATTTTTTATGTTATGTCTACCATCTTTCTTCTCATTCAACCTTCCATAACATCTTAAGGCATTGGTGAGTCGTTTCTTTCTATTTTTGACTAAAAACTAATTTTATGAAAATTACAAAAATTCTACTTCTCTTTTCATTTCTTATTCTTAGTTTGAATCTCCTTGGACAAACCAAATATGAGAAGGACTTTGAAAGCTTTAATGATATAATTCAAGAGCATTACGCGTATTTGAATCAACAAAAAATTGATTGGAGGAAGGTTATCGCTATTTATAAGCCCAAAGTTGAACAAATTAAATCCGATAGAGAGTTTATTATACTGCTCGAAAATTTATTGATAGAATTGCAGAATGGACATTCTTCTTTAAATGTAAATTTGAATACGTCGAATCGTCTGGTTCCTTCTGGACAGGATCTCTTTGTGGTTGAAACAAATGGAAAATTTTGGGTTAAAGATGTCAAAGTTGGAAGCAATGCCGAGCTAGCTGGTGTCAAAATAGGAAGCCAAGTAATCAAATTTAATGGCAAAGATATTGCAGAACAACTTCCCAATTTTCTACCAAAACATGTACAATCCTACACCAAGTCGATGAGGCAGTTTGCATTGGATATGCTTTTTGCGGGGACACATGATAAAAAAAGGAGCATAGTGGTACAAACGAACCAAGCGACCCAAAGTATCGAATTGGACAATCGGGTTTTGCCTAATGAAAAAAGTACATTGCTTAGTGTCAAGAAAATTAATTCCTCGAAAGTGTTGATTAAAATTAATAACTGTTTGTGGAATAATGATTTAATCGGTGTTTTTGATCAGACTTTAGATTCACTTCTTAAAGTTCCTATACTGATCCTTGATTTGACTGATACCCCGAGTGGAGGAAATTCTACTGTCGCCAGAGCAATTATGGGGAGATTTATTAATAAACCTATGGCTTATCAACAACACGAATATGATGAAAACGCCTTCGAAACAAAACGTCATTGGATTGAATATGTATATCCAAGAAAGAAGATGTATCAAGGAAAATTATTCGTAATGGTAGGGCATTGGACAGGCAGCATGGGAGAAGGCATGGCGATTGGGTTTGATGCTTTTCAGAAACCGACGGTGGTCGGTACAAAAATGGCTGGTCTTTTGGGCGCTATCGAGGGCTTCAATTTAAAGGAAACAAATATCAATTTCCAAATACCAACAGAAAGATTGTATCATTTGAATGGAAAGCCAAGGGAGGATTTCCTACCAAAGGTTATAACTGAAAACTCGACAGAAACACTAAATTATATTCTCAAGGCAAAATGACCGTTTAATAATTGAATTCAAATAATATTGCATAATACCCTATATTTGTAATCTGGTTTTATTTATAAATGCAATTTTATATGTATTAACGAATAATTATATTGATTATTTGAAATATTCAATACTTTTAAGAGTGTATATCTTGTAAAATTGTTTTGTAATTTCTATCTAATGTTTAATAAATAATTTTTATGAAAATCAAATTAATTCTACCAATTCTCTTCCTTTTGTTCGTTACATCTTGTAAGAAAAACGATGATCCTGCGCCTGTAAGTATTCAAGGAAAATGGACGATGACTTCCGCTAGAGTAAAAACAACAGGTTCTTTTAGCACCGATTTAACGCTTAATTTATCGCCAGAAAGTTACATTCAATTCAATTCGGATGGTACAGGTATTACGTCTTCAGGATTTAGTGGACAACCTATGTCTACAGAAAACTTCACGTATAAGCTAGATGGTACAAAAATTACCACTACAAATTCTGACAAGGAGGTTTCGACCCTCGAAATCCAAACGCTAACTTCAAATAGTTTAGTGCTATATGAAAAGCAAGTTTCTGGAGGTGACGTTGGTGAAACTTGGTTGAACTGCAAAAAGTAATGTCAGTCAGAATGAAGCATTCCCTTTATTGATTGCTTAATTTGAGTAAAAATTTATTGATTGTCGGACAAAATGAGAAAAGGGCATCCTGATGTTTTATATTTCTCACTGAATTAAAAATAAACAGGTTAAAACTGTTAAAAAAATGAGTCCAAGACTAAGTCTTGTACTAGTATCTTCAAATTTGTCCAGTAATCAGAAAGAATTTACTTTTATTGAGGCAATATTCTGATTTTAAGGATATTTGATATAGAAATATGCTAACCAAAAGGGCGGTCGGATTCAGTTTTTCGACTGCCCTTTTTTGTAAAATTTTTGATATTGTTTTTATTTTTGATGATTTGATTCTACTGTTTGCTTAAATCATTATGACAAAATAATGATACACATCACTAAATTGTAAATTTCTAAATTCGGGATGACTCAAGATTTTACCTATCTTTATCCAAAGTATTGTTTTATCTAATTCAATCGCAGTCATTTCGGATGAAAAAATCAGGTATTCTTCAAGCCATTGCCTATTTGTTTATAGCTTTTCTTAATTTTTCCTGTGTAATTCAAAAGAATTCAGCCTTACCCTTTCTTTCAAAGGAGAGTTATTGTGTTCCTCCAAAGTATGTAAACTATTTTAAGTATAACAACCATACCAATGCAGATTCGGTACTGAATGCCAATAGTATGTTAAGGCTTAAGTTTTCGGCGGAAAGCATTTTAATTATGAATGTTTTGAGAATTAATGATGAAGTTTATGAAATTGTAAAACAATCTGACAAAAAAAACCTTGAAACCTCCGTACGATTGAATGCCCTAAAGCAGCAAATCGATAATCGGGTTTGGTTGGCAAACTCCGAAATTGATGCACTGAGTGCTGAACTCGATTGCGAAGGCGAACGAATCGACCAAATTGCTCAATTTATAGACGATAAAAATTCGAATTCAAATAATAAATTAACCGTAGCGTCTATTGTCATCGGTGCTGTTTCTGGAATCACGAGCGTATTAATTACCAAGGAATCTATCAATAATGGCGTTGCTATTGGGGCAGGCGTAATCGGAGCTGGCTTGGGATTTGCTACCTTAAACCCTAAAGGGAAAAAAATTGAATTAATCACTACTAGAAATTTGCTGAGAGATATTTGGTTAGAACAAAATAATAACGATATATCCCCATTTGTATGGTATATGCTCACCGAGCCTAGATTTAGCAATACAGGAAAGTCGTCTTTATTAAAAAATACGAAAAACAGGTGGTTGTTGTACCAATTTGACGATAACCTAAAATTGGCCAATCAATCAGTGAACTTTTCATCAGGAGGAATTTACTTCGCTGAGGATTTACACGCCCGAAGCCAGATGATTAATCAGTTGCAGTCTGTTGTCCGTTCAACAAAGCAAAACTTGAATGTATTTATTGCAGAACTTACAAGCGCTTTTGATTAAGTAATTTTAGATAATGGGTTGAGTAATAGGCACAAGGCACAAGGCAACAGGCAACAGGCACAAGGCATCAGGCACAAGGTACTAGGCATAAGGCAACAGGCATCAGACACAAGGCAATACGCACAAGGCAATACGCACAAGAGATAGAGTGTTAAATTGTTTTTTTGTAATATGAGATATTTTTTGCACAAGGCTTACAGCCCACAGCCTACAGCCCACAGCCTACAGCCCACAGCCTACAGCCTACAGCCTACAGCCTACAGCCTACAGCCTTCAGCCGAGTTGCGTATTTACTCAAGAATAGATGAATTTTTTGCTAACCAATAAGTTTATTTGCTTAGACGAATCTTAGATAGGGATAGACATCTTTATAATTTTTTGTAAGTTTAATTTTTAATCAAATACCCAATATTAATTTTTTCAATTACTTCATCCCAAAGCCTATGAAACTAATAGCTTCATTTTTGATTGTCTTTATATCTTTTACCGCCTTGGCTAAGTCTGAGCCTCATAACCAACTCCCAAAATCTAAATCCATCATCACGGGTGCCGATCAAACAGATCAGTATTTTGAATACCTAAAGGGAAAAAGAATTGGGGTATTAGCCAATCCTACCACTATTATTGGAAAAAAACACTTGGTGGATAGTCTACTTTCGAGGGGAATAAATATAGTGAAGGTTTTTGGTCCTGAGCACGGATTTCGAGGAAACGCCAGTAATGGTACTAAGGTATCTGACGAAAAAGACGCAGCCACAGGGATTCAAATTATTTCTTTGTATGGCAAAAAGAGAAAACCCTCGGCTGATGATTTGGCTAATGTGGATTTAATGATATTTGATATTCAAGATGTTGGATGCCGTTTTTATACTTATATTAATGTGCTTCGAGATGTTATGGAATCTTGTGCTGAATATAACAAAGAACTTCTCATTTTAGACCGACCAAACCCTAATGGGTATTTGGTGGATGGCCCAATTTTGGATATGAAACTCAAATCTGGTATTGGCCAATTTCCCGTACCTATTGCCCATGGAATGACAATTGGTGAGTTTGCTCAAATGATAAATGGAGAAGGTTGGTTGCCCGAAAAAAAGGTATGTAAGTTGAAAATTGTAAAAGTGCTAAATTATAAACACGATATGGAGTATATTCTCCCTGTAAATCCATCTCCAAATCTCAATACACCTCAAAGTATCCTGTTATATCCCTCTACCTGTTTGTTTGAAGGAACACGACTCAATCATGGTCGTGGAACATATTTTGCCTTCACAATTCTTGGAAGTCCACTTTACAAAGGTATTTATGATTTTGCCTACACTCCCGTAAGTATTAAAGGAATGAGTGAGTCGCCTCTGTATATGAATGAAGAATGTTATGGACTTGACCTTCGTAATTTTGACACAAATGAACTCAGAAAAAAATGTCAATTGAATCTTTCTTGGATAATCGAATTGTATAATAAATATCCCGAAAAAGATAAATTTTTTGATAAAAGCTTGAGTAAACAAATTGGTAATATCGATTATCTGATTGGTGTTTCTGAATTCAAAGAACAATTAAAGGCTGGTAAATCAGAAAAGGAAATTAGAGCATCATGGGAGCCAGGACTAAGCGAATACAAAAAAATGAGAAAGAAATATTTATTATACAAGTAAGTTATCGTGCAAAATTAAATTTAAGTTTTGTGTTTTAGGGATAAGGCAACAGCTACAAGGCCAAGAGTGTTAAAATGTTTTTTACGACCACGGACAAGCAATTATCCCATAGCCCACCGCCGAAAGCCGATACCTGAAAGTCTAGAGCACAATCTTAAACCTTATTTTGCGTACTAATTTAAGTAATTGAGCAAAATTAGATTTACCTTATTTGTTTTTGGCAATAGGCAAATAGTGTTAGGAACAATAAATGTATTTTTGCAGAATGCCCAAAGCTCAAAAATTAAATTTGATTGGAGAGCTTTAGGCTGTAAGCATTAGGCAAAAGGTCCTTATCATTTCATAAAAGGACTTTATTCTTTGCCTCCTGCCTATCTCCGAATGAATTATATCTATTTAGCCTTACTTCTTTCTCTTACCGAGTTTTCTCCTTTCTTGTTGAACCTAATTGATAAAGGTATGACAATCAAAACCACCAAACCTCCAATTATTTTATTGCTAGGGCGTGATGACTGGCAGAAAGATTTAAACCTTAACTTTATTCTGACAAATTATATTCAAAAAAAAGGGATAAAAATTGCTTGGGAGGACGCCCTTGGTGGAATTATTTTAAAATATAGATTGTGCTTAGGAAAGTATTTCAAATTATCGGAATCCTTTGATAAGTTTTTGATTCGTTGTTTACAATTGCTTTTGGCCTTGGTAAATTGGAAATATGCTCGTCATTTGTTCCGACAATTTAAGGATAATCATCATAAATTTACCATTTCAGGTAGATGTATGCGCGTTCGCGAAAGAATTCAAGCCTTATCATTTAAGTATGAGGTATATATCATTTCTCGCTCCTCTGGCGGGCGTGTCGCCTCATTAATTGCCGATGACTTGCCTATTAAACATATTATTTGTCTTGGATATCCTTTCCAAAATCCTGAAAATGGCGTAGAGCCTGAGCGATATGAGCATTTACCAACCATGTCAACCCCTTTTTTGATTATTCAGGGAGCGCATGACGATTATGGCGGGAGTGAAGTTCTCGAAAAATACAGTTTTCATCAAAATACAAAAATTGCTGTTATTGATACCGACCATGGGTTTAGGATGAAACCAGAGCAATGGCAAATTCTTTATGATTTGATGGACGGCGTTCTGCCAAAAATTGACTCCAAAACCAACTAATAGTTGCTTCAATTTGGATTTATTAAAATTGACTCGTCATAGTTTCATGTTTATTAAGTCAATAATTTTCAAGGTACACAAAAAAGCAAAAAGCAATTCTATTAGCCTAAATAGGCATCACACCGCAGTTTTTAGATTAAAATCCAACTCATTTCTTTATATTTTCTCATAAAATAATTTCAATTAATTCTTATTTTGTTTTTGTTTTCAAAAAAAAAGTATCTTGCTGTTCAGTTTAAACCATTAATTACTAAATCCTTAACTTACTATGAAATACTTCATTTTTTCAATCGGACTAATTCTACTGTCGGGTCAGATGATGGCTCAAAATCCAGCACCACAAAAATCAAAGCCTTCAGCTTCTGGCACTGAATTGAAAGCGCTTCGAGAAACCTTGATAAAGGCTTATAAATGGCAAGAAACACATTTTGCAATGGCGGATTATGATCCAGTATCCGACTCAAAGGAGGAAAAATACATTGGCTTGGATTTCAAGATTCATCAAAAGCGCTTAAAAGAGTTAGAAAATTCTGGATTTTTCTCACAAGAATTTATAAAAAATTATGATGAAATAGGTAAAGGGATTCATAATCGTTTAAAATCCCAGAAAGAAGTATGGCTTGTTGGAAATATGTCTCCGTTTGGTGATGATTCTAATCCTTGGTGTCATTGTCAAGACTATCCATCGGATGAACCTTGGACTAAATTGGTTGTTAAAAACCTAGATTTGAAGGGTGATACCGCTACTTTTTATTGGACTTGGGGAGATACTGTTTTTTCAAAAGGGTTTGCTTACAAGGTTCGTATGCAAAAAGTGGATGGTCGTTGGAAAATTAGCTATTTGCAGGGCTTTGACAAAAAGGTCTACTTTCACTCTTAGGTTTACAATTATATGATGTTAGGAGGGAAAGGTATTTGGCAAAAAACTATCTGCGGAGATTCCAGATATTTTCTAACATTTTGCCAAATGCCTGTTTCCTGTTGACTTACATATAATTTTGGACTCGTAATTACCACTGAACAAAAATTTTAAAACAATGATGTCAGAAATTTTGAAGTCAGGCGACTTGGCTCTCCTAGAGAAAACATTACAACAGAATCCTCAGTTTGCAAATCAAGGTATCGAACTTAATGCAAATACACCTGTATTAGCGCATCCCTTACACAGGTTATGTGATTATGTTTGGGAAGGACAACTATCACAAAATAAGGCCATTGAGTTAGCCACTTTTTTGATAAATCATGGCTCGGATATTAATGGTTTTGCGCCAAAACCCCTTCAGGATACGCCACTTATAGCAGCTGCAAGTATGTATTTAAGTGATTTGGGAGAGTTTTATCTTTCTCAAGGAGCTGATACCCATATTCAAGGATGTTATGGAGGTACGGCTTTGCATTGGGCGGCTTGGTGTGGTCTCCCAAGTTTGGTGAAAAAACTTATACCCTTGAGTGTCGACCTCAATCAAAAATGTTTTGAGTATGAAGCAACACCCCTGTTTTGGTCAATTCATGGACTCAAACAAGATAAACGCTCATCTCGTGCCAATCATTTGGCATGTGTAAAGCATATAGTAGAGTCAGGCGCAAACTTACAAATTCCAAATAAAGAAGGCTTGAGTGTTTTTGATTTAATGGCAACAGACACCGAAGTCTTGACTATTTTAAAATGAAAACCCCTTGATTTCGAAACGAGCAAAAATTTTTAGCCAAAGAATCATTCTTGAATTACCTAATTAATATGCAGACCTTTGCTCTTCTTTTCTGAAGCCATTTGCAGTAAGCCCCGAGCTATAGAAATAAAGGTATTTTTATAAAATCCTAAGTTAGTAAGTAGGAAAACGTTGTTGGTTAATAGTATATCGGTAAATTGAAGATATTCATAATCAAAAGGTTACCCTCAACTTTTACCTTTGAGATACTATTGATTTAATCTTTCCTGCTACTTACTTCCGCAAAATAAAATTTAATTTTTAAGCTTTGGACATTTGACAAAAATATATCCATTCTTGCTAAAAAACGATTTATCGTACTGCCTTGTGCCTCCTTCTTGAGATATTTTAATCATAGTTTACAGAACTAATCACTTATATTTGAGACGATATTTTGAACCCAAAAGATATAACATTAAAACAAATGAGAAAATCAACCATGAATGCCGCCCTAGTGATTTGTCTAATTTTATTTGGTAAATCATTCGATTCAGCGGGAAATATTTCTTTTGTGCATAAGGAGATTTTAGTTGAGGATGAACCCTCGATGGCATTTTTAAGAAAGTTACAGGGAAAGTATCCTTATGATGTAAAGCTGTTTAATTCACAAGCGTTAAGTACGAGGTTAAAGAAATTATTGGGAAATCGCTATCAATACATGGTCAAAACATGGGCTGTTGAGATTCCCATCGAAATTAAAAATAACCTTTTTGTTGCGAGTGGATGTGAGCAGCATAATTGTGGCGCTACCAATTTTATTATTGTTTACGATTTTGCAAAAAATAATTTATCAGTTGGGGTGAGGGAAGAAGATAAAGTAAAAACTTATTCCGAAGATGGGAGTAATTCGCCAAGGGTTCTTCAATGGGTAAATAACTACTGATAGTAATTTTATAACTAAAAAATCAAAAGCCTCAGAATAATCTGAGGCTTTTTTACAAAGTAAGGCTATAAAGTTAAAGTTAATGCAAATAAATATGTGTTAGATTACAATATTTCAGATTTAAAACAAGCTCAACCCGTAGTGAAACACTATAGATTAAAATTTTGTAGAAAACTTATTTGGGATAATTCAATCGATTATTAACAACGATGTAGCACGAGGAGCAGTGAAAAGGACAAAATTCTTACGTTTTGTGACTTTTGATATTTATCTATAGCTGAAAGTTATAACCATTAATAATAAAAACAAAATTTTTGAGTAAAAATTTATATCACATGATTTGGTGATATTGGATGCAAAGTAGTGATGAGCGATGTTTTTTTTATTTGTGAATATGTTAATTATTGATGAAAGTCAATAAAACTGTCTGATTTTGCTGTAAAATATTGGAAAAGTTATATTTTGGAGATTGCTATTTATTTTGCAAATACTTTTATTAAAGTTTAACTTCGTTTTATTTGTAAGAATTTGATTACTTTTTGATAGAGATAATTTTGAAATGTATTCAAGTAGTGTTTCAAAATTCATCTTTTTTTTAGTAAAATTTTCTATATCACTTTTCTAAAAAGTAGTAAAACAGCGATGCTGAAATTAGAAGGTTTTGTTTATTGGGACAGGTGTAAATGGATACTTTGCCTATTTTCTTGAGATTGACAGAAATTCTTTTTTGTGATAAAGCAAGAATTTTTGGCTATTCAAATTTTCAGCTTGGGATTTTTTGCCAAGTTATCAATAAAAAAGCGGTTGGATAAAAACTCCTGACCGCTTTTTTGATAAAAACTTACTAAAATTTCTAACGTTTGAGCCGCAAGCATCGAGTAGCTTCAGAAAATATTCTTCGGACTCAACAGTTTATCTTCTAAATTTATTTTTTCTTCTTTGATTATTCGACGATTTGTCTAACTGAGCAATTTGGTCTGCTGCTTGCTTTTTTGGATTAGCCAAAAGCTTTTCTGCTAAATCAGGACGTTTGAGTTTGATTAAACGTTGTTTTATCCAACCTTTAATTTCAGGCTTATACCAGAAAAAGTACTTATTCTGTGCTTGCTTTTCCTCTCTAGTTTTGGCAGTTGCAATAGGTTGTAAAGTGTATGGATGTACCCCAGAATAATAAATTACCTCCGCAACCGTCATCGGTGTTGGTGTAAAATCCTGCACCTGTTCCAACTGAAAGCCCAAATCTTTAGTTTCGGCAGCCAGATTGGCCATATCTACTTCTTCACAGCCCGGATGCGATGAAATAAAGTAAGGAATTAAAGGCTGATTCAGATTATGTTTGGCCTGAATATCGTCGTATTTCTCCTTAAATTTTCTGAAATATTTGAAAGAGGGTTTACGCATTACCTTTAGCGTATTGTCTGAAGTGTGTTCTGGTGCTACCTTCAAGCGCCCCGATACATGTCGAGTAATCAATTGCTCCATATACTCGTCATGGTTGCCATCTTGATTATTTTTGTTGAAATCATCAACTAATAAATCGTAACGCACACCCGAACCAACAAAAGCTTTTTTGATTTTCGGATGCTCATCTACTTTTTTGTACAACTGCGTTAGAGGCTTGTGAGAAGTATCTAGGTTTGAGCATATTACAGGGTGAATACAGCTTGGACTCTGACATCTGGCGCAAATAGACTCATCTTTACCCTTCATGCGATACATATTGGCCGAAGGACCACCCAAATCGGAGATATAGCCTTTAAATTCAGGATGTTGTGTAATTTGTTCAACCTCCTTCATAATAGATTTTTCGCTTCTTGAAGCAATGAATTTTCCTTGGTGCGCCGAAATTGTACAAAAACTACATCCTCCAAAACAACCACGGTGCATATTCAAAGAGAATTTAATCATCTCATACGCTGGAATTGTACCACGTTTTTTGTATTTGGGATGGGGTAGTCGCGTGTACGGCAAATCAAAAGATTTATCCATTTCGCTCTCTTCCATAGTTTTGAAGGGCGGATTGATAACCAAGGTTTTTTTGCCAACCTTTTGGATAATTCTATTTGCCTGCCACTTGTTTGATTCCACCTCAACTATTTTAAAGTTGGAGGCATATTTAATTTTATCCTTCAGACATTCCTCATGGCTATTGAGTTCTACAGTTTCCCAATTATTGTATTCCTGTAAAGGTTCTGAATTGGTTTGGAGATAGGCAATCTGATTGACATTTTTGATGGTTTGCATAGGCACACCTTGCTTCACCAGCCTCAATAATTCACGAAGGGGTTGTTCGCCCATGCCGTATACCAACAAATCGGCACCAGAATCTTCTAATATCGTTGGCATTAATCGGTCTTGCCAGTAATCATAATGTGTAACTCTTCTCAGAGATGCCTCAATACCACCAATCAAAACAGGAACGTCGGGATATAATTCTTTGAGGATTTTGGTATAAAC
The DNA here is from genome assembly GCF_049240685.1 of Flectobacillus sp. Taxonomy (NCBI): domain Bacteria; kingdom Pseudomonadati; phylum Bacteroidota; class Cytophagia; order Cytophagales; family Flectobacillaceae; genus Flectobacillus; species Flectobacillus sp. Next base: position 1,381 of record NZ_JBMLSD010000253.1, on the reverse strand, counting down.
CGTAGTAGCATAATCTGGGCGGTAGCCAGCTTCACCACCTGGGGTATAGGAGTCGTTTGAACGCAAACGTTTGTTAGCTGTATAATGATTCACCATCGAATCCATACAACCAGCAGTTACGCCAAAGAAATATTTTGGGCGACCAAATTTTTTGAAATCTCTTAAATCATCTTTCCAATTGGGCTGTGCCACAACAGCTACTCTAAACCCCTCACTTTCTATAATACGCCCAATCACAGCCGTACCAAATGCAGGGTGATCTACATAAGCATCTCCCGAGATTAGTACAACATCTACATCGTCCCAGCCACGTTTTTCAATCTCTTTTTTGGTAAGAGGCAACCAGTCGGTAATCGGTCTTTCTAACATAATGCAAAATTACGCAAAATAGCGTTGATGATAACTCCTAAAAGAGTTACAAAGTAACAAGTGGTATGAAAGTTTTTAGGTTAGTGCTAATATGAAGCCTAAGCTAATTTGAAGGTGATGAGGTACAAAGCTATTTTCGTAACTCGTTTCTTAAACAATTTGAGAAACAAAAAAGTTTAAAGTTCTCCAAGATAAGTCCGAAAAATTTAAGCTAGTAAGTAATTGTGCAGTATTAAGATATAACTTGAGTGCTTTAGGCTGTGAGCTGTACGTATTAGGTGACACTTCGTAAAAAACTTCCTTTTTATTTAGCTTGTGGTTTTGTGCTATGGGCAATTGGCAAAAATAGATTTTTGTTACTAAAAAAACATTTTCACACTCTTTGCCTTGTATCTTTAGCACGAGACGAAGCCTGCAAAATTATTATTAATTAAGTAGAGAAACGTTGTTTTTTGATTGTATATTGGTTATTTGAAGATGTTCATAATCATAAAGTTAACCTCAATTTTTCCTCAGATATGCTATCCATTTAATGTTCTTGTTACTTATCATAAATGAGTTTTTAGAAAAGCCTAATGCCTAAAACAAATACCTAAAATCTGGTTATGCAAAATAACTCAAGACATAATAGCTTTATTAAAAAACAATAAGGCGAAGCCAGAAATATCTAGCCTCGCCCTTGTATGAATTACAATTGAAAAAGATAATCTTAGTTTGTTGGCAAAACAATCCAAACTAATTGATTACGCATGTCTCAAAAGAGTTTGCTCCAATACAGATTTAGGGATGTTTCCACCAACTAATCTTTCTTTCAATTCACCATTTTTAAAAATCATTAAAGTTGGAATTGAACGGATTCCCAAAGTGGCAGGAACAACCGAGTTGGCATCCACATCCATTTTAGCAACAACAGCCTGACCTTCCACATCGTCAGCAAGAGCTTCTACAACTGGGCCAATCATTTTACAAGGTCCACACCATTCTGCCCAAAAATCTACTAATACAGGTTTGT
>NZ_JBMLSD010000252.1:5825-13408 GCF_049240685.1 Flectobacillus sp. | reverse complement strand
CATTTTGAATTTTAAAAGTATGCTTATGACCTATCTCTACATCAAAAAAGCGGTCGAGAAATATTTTTCGACCGCTTTTTTGATGGCTATTATGTTATGTCTGACTTAGTTAAAAATGCAAAGCATTGCGTCTCGAGGACTAGAATACACACATGCATTCAATCAAAAATCACTTAATTATGGGAAAATCTAAAAGATAAACTCATCAGCAATAGATACCTCTTTGAAAAATTGAGGATTTTGTTCCATTTGCGTTTCTCTTTTAACTTGTATTCCTGTCAAGTCAAAAACTCTTTCAAGGCGTTCTCCTGATTTTAGAAATTTCAATAATTGTGTCGTATAGACCCCATTGCGACCGTATCCGTTTTTCGCTTTATTGCCCCAATCGGTTGCCATAGCCAGATATACGTTACCTGCATTAAATCTGTTGAGTTGAATAGGGGTGAAGACATTTGCATCTTTCCAAGCCCTTTCGGTTTCAATATTGGCTCTAGCTTGAATCTGAAAGGGGTCATTTCTACAGGCGTCTAATACGATTAGATTATGCTTGGCTCCTCCTGTTTTGAGTCTTCTAAACAAAAAATCAATATTATAGGCAAAGTCATCCAAATCTTCAGGGCGCTTAAGTTGTGCATCTACAGGGATAATATATTTTTTGCCAGCAATCTCCATTCCATGACCTGCGTAGAAAAAAGTGGCCATTTCAGCGCCAGTAATTTTTTCTTGAAATGATTTGATGGCTTGTTTGACATTTTGCAAATTGGCATCAACCAAAATTTTTACTTCAAAACCTAAGGCGGTTAAAGCTTTACCTAAATCCTGAACATCATTTTTGGGGTTTTCACCCAAACTACCACCATAATTGTAGGTGCCGTTTCCTATCAACAAGGCAATACGTCGCCCTTTAGTTGGCATCGGTGTGTTGGTTAGGTATGGATTTATACTGGCTATTTGATTAGCAGGCGCTGGTGGCACAGTAATCGGAGGAGCACTAGCGGGAGTGGTCTGCTTTTTTGAGGTTGTTTTCTTGTTAATATTGACAGTATGAACAGGACTAATACCCTGAATCGATATATTTTGTGCCTCCAAGTCAAATTTTCCAATGGACAGTAACAGGAAAATTTGTAAGCATATAAGTATTCTCATGAGATAAGGATAATTTAAGTATTAGTGCTGAATTATGTATTGCGGATATAATTTTATGATTATCAATATTTTATATTTTGTTTCGATTCAAAATAAAGCTTTTCTGATGGCAATAGGCTATTGACAGAATGTTCTTGAGCTCCAAACAAGTTTTTGCTGAATACCCATAGACAGAAGCACAAAACTTTAATTTTATTTTACAAAAAGTAAAGTTCAGCACCGTTATTCTCAACTACCTCGACCATCGGACGCTGTAGACTAACGTTCGGTATAGCAGATTCGAAAACCAACAAAACTTGATCTAAAATCAGGTGTATGAAAATCTCTACTCGAAGTAAGGGTTTCTTGGGGAGAAGACTCCCAGCTTCCGCCTCTTACAAGCTTGCTATGCCCTCTCGAAGGTCCTTGAGGATTGTCTTTTTGGTTTTGATTATAGTAATTGCTTTGGTACCAATCCGAACACCACTCAGATACATTACCTGTAAGGTCATGAATTCCGAGGTCGTTGGCAGCGTAGCTACCCACTGGCGCTGTAAAGACGAATCCGTCTTGATAACCCCAAAAAATACGGTCGCTACTTTTGCTCCATTTCAATACGGTGGCAGTATTATCATCTGCCAGATTACTTACTCGAATATTAAAAGGTTGATAATTGCCCCAACTAAATTTGGTATGTTTATCAGCATTACCAGCTACAAATTCCCACTCGGCCTCGGTGGGTAGTCTGTATGACTTTCCTGTTGATTGCTTCAGCCAATTACAATAGGCCACTGCATCGTTCCAGCTCACATGTACCACTGGATGATTATCTTCCATTTCTTTACGTGGTGTACCAGAAGGGTCAAACCTCCAATTGATTCCTTTTTTTAACTCCAGTTTTTCACCATTAAAAACATAACTTCCTCCTTTTTTCTCTGCATCTGTTTTATACCCAGTAGAATTAACGAAAGCTCGAAAATCACTAACGGTAACTTCAAATTTACTGATATAGAAGTTGCTAATCTTTACATACCTAACAGGTTTTTCATCTGCTTTGCCTTGAGGGTTGCCCATTTGATAAATTCCTCCTTTCACCAACAACATAGTGGTATTGATACTTTGAGGAAGGTTTGTGCCGTAAACCCTCACTTTTAATTGGCCAGAAATACTTTCAAGATGCGTGAGAGGAAGCCATATAATTCTTTTGCCGTTGCCAGCTTCAACGACCCCAAGGTCGCCATTACAAGCATGATTTGGAATGTTTTTCCAAATAGAATTATTGATACTGTATTGGAGAATTACATTTTGTGCACCCCCATCCACAAGGTCATAGTCGACAATTACTTGGTCATTTTCGACTATGTAATCGACGTGTTGGATGCTTTGGGCATTGGCATATATCGAACCAAACAGCAATAAGGCTATAATCAGTTTCATGGATAAAGATACTTCAGGGTGGTTCAATCTATTTTAACAGGTATATGTTTTATAAGAGCAACAATGGCTCGAGGATAAATTATAGTATTGTCAAGATAGTGAAGTAGGGGAGCTAAAACGTTCGGGTTTACTTTCATAAAAATTAATGGTTAAACTACTTTTGGGGGTAATGTCAAGTATTAGTGCTGAATTGTTGGTGTAATTTCAGATTGCCTTAGCTCAACTATGTATTTCATTATTTTTGGATGCCATGGGCTCTAAGCAAAATACTGTAGACCAAAAGAATTGAAATATTACTTAGGAAGCCACAAGACCTTTGGGCAAGCAACCTTAACCGAGCGTCGAAAGTGTATGAAAACAATCTTATTTTACTAACCTATCTTAAATAATAGCTGAATGATGAGTTGTGAAGGTAAATTACATTTAACAATCCTTTACAATTCAAATTAATTTTATCTACAACGGCGAATTCTTTCCAAACAAACAAATGATAATATGTTTTAAAATACTTTTTACTTAACACCTAAGTCATTAGGATATAATCCTTTACCTAGAGTTTTCTTCTCTATTAAAAAGAAATTTTGTTGAATTATTTATGGTTTCTTTTTGGTCTGAAATACGATGATTGACTATAATTTTATGACGAAAAATAGTAGTTTAAGTCAAACAAAAACGAGAAAATTTATAAGATTTAGTGGTAAAAATCTACATTTCCTTTTCTACGCCTAGACCAAATAAAGCAAAATCATATTTCACAGGATCATTTGCATCAAGTTTTCGTAGGTTTTCAGTTAGTTCTAGGGCTGTTAACCAATCGGTATTAGAACGTTGGATAAGGCCTAACTTACGAGCTACACGATCTACATGGACATCACAAGGACAAACCAACTGTGAGGGTTGGATTCGTTGCCAGATACCAAAATCAACTCCTTTGTTGTCTGAACGAACCATCCATCTTAGAAACATATTAATTCTTTTGCAAGTGGATTTTCGCAATGGCGTTGCGATATGTTTTTGAGTTCGTGTTGGATAATCCTCTAAACTAAAGAAAAACTGATGAAAGCCTATGAGCGCATTTTCTATTGTTTGATCTGTATCTAGCAAAAATCGTGCAAAAGCATCTTCAAGTGAATCATATTTTAAATAATATTCTCTAAACCACTCGATAAAGTACAGGGTGTCGGTAGCATTGAACGTTCGATGCTTGAAATTGAGGAAGCGTTTGAGGTCAGTGGGGTGGTGTTGGGTGATGAACTGATAGGGAGCACCATCCATAAGAGTGATGAGCTCATTACATTTATTAATTATGGTTTTGCGTTGCCCCCATGCCAAAATAGAAGCCCAAAATCCCATAATTTCGATATCTTGTTTTAAGCTAAATGAATGTGGAATACAGATTGGGTCGTTGGGTATAAAATTTGGTTGATTAAACTCTTGAAACTTTTTTTCCAAGAGTTCTACTACAAATGAATTCATTCTTAATATTGGGATAGCTATTTTTTGATTTTTGATGCGAAAAACGCAATAATCTTGGACGGAATGGATAAAACCCATACCAAAACCGTGTACAAAAATGCAAAAGTAGCAATAGCTGGAAAAGCTAATGTATAGAGGATATTAAAAATGATTCCTCCTGTAGTTAGTGGTCTTTTTTGTCTTGGCATAATATAAAAACAAACAAGGGATAGTTACTTTTGTAAATATCCCTCGCTCGAATTAAGGAGTCAAATAGTTAATTTCTGCTTTAATTCGTTTGTCAACGGGATTTAACTTTTCAAAAGCACGTGGTGATAATTTAATCACAACTTTGTCGCCTCCAAGGTCTGGTAAGCGACCGATTACCTTTACCCAGATACTTTGTCCATTAGCAACATTTTTTACATTCACTAAAGTTCCAACAGGAGCCGAGCGATGCAAGGCAAGATATTTACCTGATTTATCTTCTACATCTATCAGTTCTGCTAAGCCTGTTTCTGTAGTTTTTTTGAACCCCGACTGCGAACGGCTCACTTCAGAGGACACTTTTACCTCTGGTTCGGATGTATTTACACCAGCAGTGCTTGCACCGCTTGTGCTAGGTACAGACGAAGCCACAGGGTAATTGGGCTGAACGTCTACTTTTTGTATAAAATTACGAGCTTCAGTTGTATTTCTTTTGTTGGCTTCAGCAGCATCTATAATTAATACTTGACCAACTTCAAGGTTATCAGACGAAAGGCTATTCCATTTTTTGATATCAGTAACATTAATATGATATTTGGCCGCAATACCATAAAGGCCTTGTCCAGGTTCAACAATATGCGTTACCATTTTTGGAGAATTGGTAGGCGCAGGGGTTGCTTGCTGTGGAGGGGTTGTTGGGTATTGAGGTAAAGGTTCTGCTTTTTTTGCTGGAGTTGATGACGCGTAGCTACCTCCTCCAAAAGAGCGTAGAGGTTTGTTGTAGGGTATTTTTAAAACATCTCCTACTTTGATGCCATCAGGTGCACCAGGGTTTGCGGCCTTGTATTCGGGCACGCTACTACCAAATCTCTTAACAATTGAGAACAAAGTTTGTTTAGGCTCTACCTTATATTTTACAAAAGTTTTATCACCTTCTCTTACTAATCCCAGTGAATCTTTTACGACCTCTTTGGCCTGTGCAGCAAAAGCTGAACCCGTCAAAACCAAACAGGTAAATGTTAATTCGCTAAAAGATTTCTTAATTGAGCTCATAACCGTGTAATTGGCATTTGTTCTTAACATATAGTAAAATTTCTGGTTTAACAGTGAAGGTGACTAGACCCAATCCCTCTGTTTCTGTTAATAGTTCGTTGAGCAATATTTCTTTACGATTATTTACAACTAAGAGGTAATTCCAGAGTTTATTTTCGTGGTAAAGATAATAAGAAATAATAATCTTGTCTTTATATTCTAAATAATCTACAGCTTTTTGGATATCCACATTTAATAAACGGTAAACGAAGCGATAGATTGCCGGAAAATACTCATTCTGTTCTGTATAGTGAACTGGTTGCAAATAACTAAAAGGCTGGTCGGAAAAATTATCTGATACTTGAGGGAAAAAATCTGATAGCTCGCCTGTTTGAATATTTAAGTAATGTTTTTGGGTAACTTGAGGTTTGGATTCTTCCGAAAACTCTATGAGCTCAACTTGGGTTTTATAGAGCTTCCCTAAGCTTTGCCACCATGTATTAACGGGACTAGCTTGTCTCCAGATGAGTTCAGACTTGAGTAAATCGATACAGATGAACTCCACTTTTCGATGAATTTCGTTTCGCAGCTCTGCAACTAAATGGTGCTCACTGAGTTGAATATTCCAGATTTTTTCTTGAAATGTATATGCAAATAGTTTTTTCACAAACAAGTAATTGATTAACGAAGAAAAAAAGTTTTAGGTATAAATAATGCTATCCCAAATTTTGAATTGCATCCTTGTTTTTTTATTTTTTTGATAAAAACTCAAATTTGTATACAATCAAAATCTTACAAAACTAAGACTTTAACTACAAACTATTTTATTTATCGATACCCTTTCCTTAAATTTAATGCCCTAATTGAAAAACGTTTTAAACATCTTAACTATCTACTAAGTTTGAGCAAAATTAAGATAATTATAGCTACATTAGGCTACAAACCAAATGCTCAAAGCGGATAATTTAAAGTTAAACCGTGCAATTTTATTTTATATTGTTTTTCTACAAGTAAAAGTAGTTATTAATTTATAGTTTATTAGTCAATAGAATACATTCTTCTGACTACTGGACAATACAAGAAAATATGATTCAATTGTTCAGACTTTTTCATTGAATTGTATAAAAAACAGTTTTAAACTGTTAAAAAAATAAGTCCAAGACTAAGTCTTGAACTATCAAAATGTGCTACAGATATATTATTGATTAAATATTGGAAACATAAGACATTGCAAGCTCTTTTTAAAGGATTGAGCAAAATCTAAATTTAGAATCATTTTATTGAAAATTATTGATATGAAAATTCTTGGAATAATTCCTGCCCGATATGCTTCTACTCGATTTCCTGCCAAACCGTTGGTGGATATTGGGGGAAAATCGATGATTCAACGTGTATATGAGCAAGCTAGTTCAGCAGAAATATTGTCGAAAGTAGTAGTTGCTACCGACGATGCTCGTATTTTCGATCATGTACAGGCTTTTGGCGGTGCAGTAGTTATGACGTCAACCGAACACCCAAGCGGTACCGATCGTTGTTTTGAAGCCTTGCAAAAAACAGAACTCGAATACAATGAGGTGTTTGACTATGTGATTAATATACAAGGAGATGAACCATTTATTCAACCTAAACAAATTGAAATTTTGGCAGGTTGTTTGGACGGTGCAACAGAATTGGCAACTTTGATAAAAAAAATTGAAGACGAAGTAACTTTGTTCAATGTCAATACGCCCAAAGTAATCTTTAATGAATTGAATGAGGCAATTTATTTTTCACGTCAGACTATTCCTCATCTTCGTGGAATTCCTCAAAGTGAATGGCTAAATGCGCATGATTTTTATAAACATATAGGTATTTATGCTTACAGAAGAGATATTTTGGGTAAAATAACCTCACTTCCGATGGCTGTTCTTGAAAAAGCAGAATCTTTGGAACAGTTAAGATGGCTAGCGCATGGCTACAAAATCAGAGTTGCTATTACTCCTTATGATAGTTTTGGAATAGATGTACCTGCGGACTTGAAAGAGGCAGTGGAAAGACTTAAGAAATAAGTAATCATGCAGAATTAGGTTTAAATTTTGTGTTTTAGGCACAAGGCAATAGGCAACAGGCATCAGGCATAAGGCAACAGGCATAAGGCAACAGGCAAAGAGTTGTGCTTGCCTAAAGCTTTAGGCCGTAAGCCGTAGGCCTTAGGCAAAAATTCTTTATAATTTCATGAAGCACTCCTTATTGCTATAGCTTACAGCTTAATGCCTAAAGCTTTAGGCATTAAGCCGTAAGCCGTAAGCCGTAGGCCGTAGGCAAAAGGTCTTTATAATTTCATGAAG
>NZ_JBMLSD010000252.1:0-5725 GCF_049240685.1 Flectobacillus sp. | reverse complement strand
GCCGTAAGCCGTAAGCCGTAGGCCGTAGGCAAAAGGTCTTTATAATTTCATGAAGCACTCCTTTTTGCTATAGCTTAATGCCCAAAGCCCAAAGCCTAATGCCTATAGCTTAAAGCCTAATGCCTAAAGCCTATTTTACAACCTTTCTTTTGGTAATATACATTTAAAGTCAACCTCAAATTGCGGAGAATAATGAAAAAACTATTCTACTTAATTACCTTTTGCCTTACGAGCTGCGCTGCTTTAGCTCAAAAAACACAAAATAATGAAGCATTTGCCCATACATTTTCGATAGTAGCTCGAGACCCCCAAACGGGCGACATGGCGGTTGGAGTTCAGAGCCACTGGTTTAGTGTAGGAACATCGGTGTCTTGGGCTGAAGCAGGAGCTGGTGCGATTGCTACACAAAGTTTTGTTAATAAATCTTTTGGATTGAGAGGTTTGAATTTGCTCAAATCGGGTAAGTCTGCTCAAGAAACCTTAGACATTCTTCTATCAGATGATGCTGGTAAGGAAGTTCGTCAAGTAGGAATTGTTGATAAAAACGGAAATGTTGCGGTACATACTGGTAAAAATTGTGTGGATTATGCCGGACATATCAAGGGAACTCAGTTTTCGGTACAAAGCAATATGATGCTTACCAACAAGGTGCCCAATGCGATGGCAAAAGCCTTTGAGGCAAATGCTCATTTACCGCTTGCCGAGAGAGTGCTGAAAGCCATGGAAGCGGCTCAGGCAGTGGGTGGAGATATTCGAGGTAAACAGTCTGCTGCACTACTTGTTGTAAATGCTACAGATACAGGCAAACCTTGGGACGACAATCATAAAGTGGATTTGAGAGTGGATGATCACCAGATGCCACTTGCTGAACTAGCCCGATTGCTGAAAGTACAAAGAGCCTATGAGCACATGAATGAGGGTGATTTGGCAGTGGAAAAAAACGATATGAAAAAGGCAATGGAAGAGTATGGCGCAGCCATGAAAATGTTTCCTAAAAACTTAGAAATGCAATACTGGACCGCGATTGCACTAGCCAACAGCCATCAAACTGCGAAAGCATCTGCCATGCTCAAAAAGATTTATGCCAAGGATATCAATTGGTTAGAAATGACCAAACGTTTACCCAAAGTAGGTCTTTTGACTGTTTCAGCAAACGAATATCAACAGCTCTTACAACGCTAATTCTGTCCGAATACTCAATTATTTATACTAATATTTATTACTTATCGATTATTAAGTAGGAAAACGTTATTAGTTAACAGTATATTGATTATTTGAAGATATTCATAATCAAAAGGTCATAGTCAAATTTTGCCTCAATAATACTGTTAATTTAATCTAATCTTTCCTACTACTTAAAAAGGATTTGTTGAAATTCGTACTTCAATAGATACGCCACTCCATCAGCTTTTGTACTTTTTAATTTTATTGCTTAAATATCATAATTTATGAAAACTAAATTCTTAATTTTTGCCCTTACTTTTGCGTTATTTTCTGCGATTAGTCATCATTCAAGCGCTCAGTTGTATAAATCAGCCTTAGGTTTGCGATTGGGAGCTGCCAATGGAATTACCTTTAAAACATTTGTGAACAAAAATGCTGCTTTTGAAGCCATTGGGACTTTCCGCTACCGTGGATTTGGGCTTACGGGTTTGTATGAGGTTCATGGAAGAGCCTTTAATTCAAGAGATTTCAACTGGTTTATTGGTGGTGGTGGTCACGTTTATACATGGGGTGACGACAGACCAAGTTGGTTAAATGGTGATAAACGTACGGTATTGGGTTTAGACGGTATTCTTGGTTTGGAAGGCAAAGTAAGAACCATTCCTTTGGCGATAAGTTTAGACTGGAAACCGACAGTAAACATTATTAATTACTCTGGATTTTGGGGCGATGAGTTTGCTTTATCTTTCAGATATACGTTTTAGAACACCCAAACACTTTACTGCAACTCTTCCTCAATGTTTTGTTGAAGGGCTTTGATTTTTACGATGATATCTTCGTAAATACTTAACACAAACATTCTATTTCTTTTGATTCTGTAAAGGTCAAGAAGTAGAATGTTTTTTTGTTTGGTAGTAAGAGCAAGCGGGCTATTCATACCTTTTACCACACCTTTGGTATCGAAAATTAAGTTTTCAGCAAAACAGTCATTAAATTTAGCATAGTAATTTTTATGAAATTGTAATTCTGAATATTCTTCCTCTAATTTTCTAATTGAATTATAGTCGTTTTCATAGAGAGAAAGTATTTGAAACCTAAGCGAATCATTATCGATGATTTCTAATCCTTTCGACTTAAGCGTTTGATAACCAGAAGAGTTTTGGGTTGAAATGAAATCACGAAACAATCTAAAATAGTAAACATTGGTCGAGTCATGATTGATAGGTAGTGATAGGATAGCTTTTTGAAAGAAGGTAGTAGCTTCTATTCCCTCTTTATGTCCCATCATATTGAGCTCCATATCCTGAATATCCTGTTTTAAACCGTTATTAATTTCTGATAAAATCTTGATTTCGACATATTTATCTTTCCGCGTTTCGTTCCAGCTATCGAGTGCGAAGGCTGCAAAGACACCAATGAATATAGATAAAAATTCAAATCCAAATTTTTTGATAGCGTCAATAGATATAATATTTTTCATAAAATGATTTGATTCAGAGCATGAATGAAGGTAATAGTTTTGAATATTACAAGAAATATCGCTTATAAACATGAGTCATCCCCAATTTAGCGATTGAATGATTATGTTAAAATTTGTATTCTAGCCGTAGAAATGCAAGGATTGCGTCTTAAACTGAGTGAAATTTAGCATGATAGCATCAAAAAAGCGGTTGGAATCTATTTTCCGACCGCTTTTTTGATAAAAACTTAGATTATCATCTCGACCCAAAATCTGGGATGACTCATATTTATGTAAATATTACGTTCTTGGCTCTTCAATTTAGTTTACCACATATTTACCATCTGATGCAATTGTCACTTTAGGGAGTTTGTGAGTCGATTCAAAATATTGGTATCCAGGTTTTAGCCAAGACCAAAACTCAATCAAGTTAGTTTTCGAACTATAATCTTGTTTAAGCATATTGTAATTTTCATCGCTCAACTTTGTTGGGAAAATGTGGACGGGAATGTCGTTCCCACTATTTTTTGCTTTAATGGCAAATAAGTAGAGTTCTTTGATCAAATCATCACCCACTGGGATACATCCAATAGTAAGACATGAGCCATGAATAAAAATATTATCACCAGGGTTAACGGGGTCAGCAAATTTTAGGTCTGACGCATTTGGGTAACCAACTCTAAACGATAATATGTACTCGCTCTGAGGGTTAAAAGCATTAATGGTATAAAAACCCTCAGGCATTTGTCGGTCGCCAGAGCGACGCTTTGGCCCTAGCTCACCAGTGGTAGCACAAAAGTCATAAGTCTTGGCCAGAACGTATTGCTGACTATCTTGGTTTTTGACCCAAACTTCCAGAATTCGTTCCTTTTTAAAGGCTCGGATAAACATATCATATTTTTGGGTATTAATTCCTTTTGATTTTAATATATCATCCACATTCTTTCCTTTCAGCTTGACAGCCTCCCTTACACGAGGAAACTTTAGTTGTTTTGAATAAAAGGAAGGATTTGTCTGAGCAAAACCTTCAAGACCTAAAAATGTCATTAGGACAAGGAAAATGTGTTTCATGGTTCGGGTTGAATATTAAAGGTTCAAATAAATTAAAAGTCAATTAGCAAGCTTATGACGTGTTTATGCCTGAAAGTCTCATAAACAAGGTACAAAAAAACTGAGGACAATTCAAGGGAGTAGCGGAATTCCTTTTACACCAAAATTAGTTATTGAAATCAGATTTTCTTAAAAATATTTTAATGAATTGGCCTTATCACGTAACTTTCCAGCTTCAAAAAGGAATTCCACACACAACAATGATAACATCCTCTTATTTGAAAAGCACCCTTTCTGAGGAAGTTCCCCCTCAAGAATGTAATATTTTTTTGAAAGCACTCTGGTATGATGCTAAAGGAAATTGGGATGCTGCCCACGAAATAGCGCAATCAAAAGAAGGTACACTTCCTTATGACCGACTACATGCTTATCTTCATCGCAAAGAAGGAGATAACTGGAACGCCAATTATTGGTATTCGAGAGCCAAGGCCAAAATGCCCTCTTACTCATTGGAAAAAGAGTGGGAAGTATTGGTTGTTGAACTACAATAGATATTATTATTTTTAAACTGAGTCGTAAAAATGGCCAAAATTACACAATATATAGAAGAGGCTAAAGGTAAAACTTTGTTCTCCATCGAAATTATTCCACCAATCAAAGGAGAGAGTATTCAAACTTTGATGAATAATATAGAGCCTTTGATGGAGTTTCAACCACCTTTCATCGAAGTTACTTATCATCGTGAGGAGTTTATCGAAAAGGTAGTGAATGGTCGCATCGAAAAAATCCCTACCCGCAAGCGTCCCGGCACCGTAGGTATTTGTGCTTCTATTATGAATCGTTTTAAAGTAGATGCCGTTCCTCATGTTATCTGTGGGGGATTTACTAAAGAGGAAACAGAAGACTTTTTGTTTGACCTCCATTATATTGGGATTGATAATGTGCTGGTACTGCGTGGTGACCCTGTGAAAGGCAATGCCGCTTTTGTACCCGAAAAAGGTGGGCATGCCTACGCAAGTGAGCTTTTAGAACAGGTAGTAAGCATGAACAAAGGTCAGCTTCTGCATGAGGAGACGGAGAGTTCTCCAACAGATTTTTGTATCGGTGTGGCAGGATATCCCGAAAAGCATTTTGAAGCCCCAAATTTCCAAGTAGATTTTGACTACCTAAAACAAAAAGTAGCTTTAGGTGCTGATTATATCGTAACTCAGATGTTTTTTGATAATCAGAAATACTTTGATTTTGTTGAAAAGTGCAGAGCTGAAGGAATCAATGTTCCTATTATTCCTGGGCTTAAACCTTTGGCTACAAAAAAACAACTGACGGTGCTACCACGCATTTTTCATTTAGATATTCCCAATGATTTGGTGAGTGCTGTGAATGCCTGCAAAAATGATAAAGACGTAAAACAGGTTGGGATTGATTGGTGTATTGCTCAATGTAAAGAATTAATGGATTTTGGCGCGCCTATTTTACATTTCTATACGATGTCAAAATCTGAAAGTACCCAAAAAATTGCGCAAGCTATTTTTTAATAAGTTAGTGCGCAAAATAAAATTTAATTTATGAGTTTAGGCACTAGGCAACAGGCATAAGGCACAGAGTGTTAAATTGTTTTTTAACAACCACAGCTATGCTTTTTTCAAAGCTCACCGCCGAAAGCCGATACCTGAAAGCTTAAAGCACAATCTTAAACTTTATTTTGCGTACTAAGCTTATTATGTATAAAAATTTGGAATAGGTAGGTTTTGTAAGCTTACCTATTTCTTTTATGGATACTTGGTTCTTTAAATCACTTTTTAATTACCATTTAAACAGTTTCATGAAGAATTGTCCAAAGATTTCAAGTTACTTGATTATTTTTGAGAATCAGGTTTTAGAAATACTGTGGTGATTATAAGTCGAATGTGGGATACAACACTAAATTGCTCCTTCAATTCTTAGTTTTTGTTATGTAAATAAGTAGCAGGAAAGATTAAGTTAATAGTGTCTAAAAGGTCTAATTACTGGACAAAAAGAGAAAAGGTATTTAGACTTTTTCAATGAATGTTT
>NZ_JBMLSD010000251.1:0-4627 GCF_049240685.1 Flectobacillus sp. | reverse complement strand
AATGTACTCTTTTGCGCATTAAATTAAAATCTGTTGTTTCTCCACGATACCCATTGGCTTGTGCCAAGCCTGTAATTCCTGGTTTTACCCAATGTCTTACCAAATAGTTATCAATTTTGCCCATTGTCTCGATATTGTGCTTAACAGCATGTGGTCTCGGACCAACTACAGACATATCGCCCATGATTACATTCAAAAACTGTGGCAATTCATCGAAATTTGATTTTCGTAAGAACCTACCAATTTTTGTAATACGAGGGTCATCTTGACCCGCCTGCATAAACTTGCCCGACTTATCCATATCTGGCGCATCAACCAACATCGATCTAAACTTAAAGCATTTGATGGGTTTGCTACCCCTCCCCCAACGTTCTTGGATGAAAAATACAGGTCCTTTCGAGTTCAGTTTTATCAAAATTGCGAGAATAGGAAACAACCACGAGAAAACAAACAAACAAACTAACAAACTAAATACAATGTCAAAGCCTCTTTTTAATACACGCCAATGCAGATAATCGAGTGGTTCGTGTCGTACAGTCACAATCGGGAATTTCCCAAACATTTCAACACTAAAGCGGCTTGAATTGAAGCGGAAATAATCTGGAATTATACGAGTACGAACTGCTAGTTTATCGTTGGTTTTGATAATCGCATCTAATTGCTCTTGATCAAACTTTTCAAGTGTCACAATCACCTCATCGGCATCTGTATCTTGCAAAACTCTTTCTAAATCTTCTGGAGTACCCTTATACATCCCATTAAGATGCACAGGCTTGAAAGTATCTACAAAACCTACCACTTTGTATCCATAGTGAGAGGTCTTATTGAGCATCTCATAAAATGACATTCCCGTATCGCTTGCCCCTACTATGACGACTTTACGTACGTTTTTCCCATTGATTCTGCGGAATTGGGCTATCTTCTTGGCGAGATATTTTTTGATAGCCAAAACAACAGTGGCAATCACCACAAAAAATAATACTACTTTTCGGGCATGCATCCTGTCGTCTAACATGAAAAATGAGGTAACTAGTACCATCATTTGTACCATTACATTGGGTAAAATCAAGAGAAATTCATCGATAAATTTTACCGTTCTAAAGTCATCATAAAGATTAGTGGCCTTGCTTGAAAAATACCATGCCACCATCAAAAAAACTACTATGCCCCAATCTAGCTTATTGGGTTGACGCCCACTTATTGTAATCGATAGTGCAAATGACACAATCACAAATAGGATGTCTGATAATAATCGATAGTAACCTAAACTTTTCATAATCTTAAAAGCGTTGGATTGGTTGTGTTTTGGGAAACATCCAACAAAATATTTCCTAATTTATAAATATCCCCAACAGGGAACAAATTTTAGTGTGTATAGTTATTAAGAGGTAGTTAACAAACGTCTGTTTTCTTATCTACCTATTTACAAAAGCCTTTATCCTCAATTCGATAGGCGATTCGAGTTGATTCCAGATATTTATTCAATTGCTTATACGGCCATGTTACGCCTCCGTCTGTGCTTGCCCTAAAGTCGTAGGTATTTTTCTCCCGAACTTTATAGGTTTTGGCCTTGGTGTTGGGTCTGCGCATTTCAATCAAATCTTGCCAGTTATTTTTACCTACAGCCGAATATTGAATTTTGAAGGTAGCAGGCAAGGCATCAACATCTATTGATTTACCAGATGAACAAACGATATCGAAAGCGACTTCTACCGATGGCGGTGTTGGAATACTCCGAACGTCTACTTCTACAGACTGTGGATTACAAAATTCTAATTCTTTGGTGGTTGCCACTGGTGTGGTCCTATTCCCTCCCCAATATCCATTATAGTTATATACTTTCAATTGGATAAAGTCTGCATCTTTGGGCAAATAATTTAAGGCTAATGACCAGCCATTACCTATCCCAGGATAGTATTCTCGTATGACTTGATTGGTTCTTGAATTGACCAATTGGCAATAATACCCCATATCAACATCATTGAAATTACTTTTAAATACAAATGTCGGTCCTTGTCTACAAATTTCTCTCTCCCATGCCAACAACCAATCAGTTAGGTGACTAATACTGAGCTTGGCTACCAACTTGTTTCCTTCCTGTACTACTTTTGTCTCGCCTTCTACCTTCCATTGGAACTTATCGGTATCATAACTAAATACTGGAATCACATCCCCAACTTTAATCGTTGTTTTGGTCCGTGGATTATAGCTTGAGGCATTGAGTTCTACCGTTAACAAAATTGGTTTTGAAAGATTCTTAACAATTTGCCCTTGGTCGTTGCTTATAACTACCGAAACAAAACCTGCTAAATAAGGTAAGTCAAAAGGATTGGCAAGCGCTTTACCATTGATATCCACGGGATTTGCTGCAATACCACTGGTTGGCAAAAAGCTCCTTGTGGCTCCTCTATTATCATAATGCTGCATGGCTACCGTAACATTTCCTAGCACTGGCTTGCTGTCGATATCAGTCAGTTGGGTGCCGGCTTGCAATACTAAACTGGCGTTTTCGGCCTTTTGACCTCCTGTACTTATGGTCTGATTGGCAGTTATGCCACCACTTTGAACATTGGAAATACTCGACTCTTTGCTACTTACTCCAGATGGAGGTGTATTTTCATTAAAAAGCGGAATCCGAATACTCTGGTTTGACTGGCTCGCAAATACCACCATCCTAGAGGCTTTGGTATAGCCATTGGCGTCTGCGACGATGGTAAACTTTACGGGCTTATCGGCACTTGGTACCACCTCTGGTGATACAGCCACAATCAATAACCCTTCGGGACTTACTTTAAACTTTTTAGTATTGAGATTGGTCACCACCAGATTGGAGTCTTGCCCCGCAAAACTAATTTTTAAATCTGAAGGCAAGGCACCCGAGGGATTATAAAAACGAATCTCTATTTTAGCCTTTTCTATGGGATCTTTAAACCCTAATTCAAAACCTTCTAAGGGTGACTGACAAGCCCAAAAACCTATAAAGGCTATTACACTAAGCAAGATTATCTTTTTCATAACGATTCCTTTTTGGGGGTTTCTTTTTTACCTAGCAAGTATTTTAATTGAAAATTCAGATTGGGGTAATACGAATAATTTCGAATATTACGCTCTAGTTTCGGAATCTGTTCGTCCAAAGTGGTTGTCTCCAAAAAACCTTCATAGCTCACTTGCAAGCTCGGACTTCCCATGTAACTCAGACCAAAGTCAATTCCTAATAAGAGTCTATTTTTATATAAATTCCCCAAATAGCCAAAACCCAAAGCAGGCATCCAATCCGACCATTTAATGCCAAGATTGATACTCCCAAAATCAGTTGGCTCAATGTCAATTCCCCCTAATGAAACACCCGTTTTGGTAGTTATATTAAACAAATAATCTTGTTTTAAATTATAGGATACTCCCCCAAACAAATGCCAACGCTTTTTCTTGAAAGGAAAGTAGTCGAGATACAAGGCTCCTACTTGCTTTTGAATCGTTGGTTTAATATCTAAACTTTTTTTATCGGCCAAATTAATATGAACAGAATCATTAAATCCAAACTGTACCCAATGAAAACGTATGCCAAACTGAGGATACTTTTGGGGATAGTAGGAAATCTCTGGCCCAACTCCCATGCTAGAAGCTGATATACCCAATCCTATGTCTTGATATACCTTTTGTCCCATAATTACCGCAGTGCTCAGCAAACAAAATAGTATAACCAATGAAAATCTTTTCATTTTAGGGATCATGAGCAAGGTTTTTAAAGTATGTAAGTTGTAAGTAGGAAAACGTTATTAGTTAATAGTATATCGGTTATTTGAAGATATTCTTATCAAAAGATTCTAGTCAAATTTTGCCTCTCAGATATACCATTAATGTAATCTTTCCTACTACTTAAGACCGTAGGCGAATAGTTATAGTGTAATTTTAAATGATCTAAGAAACATCCTTTTCGAATGCCCCTAGGCTATTGCCCAAAGCTGAATGCTTATCAATTAAAAGTTTGTTGTTGGAAAGGAATTAAAGTAGCAAGAACATCAAAGCGTAAAAGCGTTAACCAAAGATAGCCCAATTCTTGGAATTGTACAAATACTTAGATTCTGTATTTGTTAAAATATCTATAAAAATGCGTGAACGGTAAGTTTAAAACATAGGTTACCGCTAAAAAATTAGGGTTTTAAGAAATTGTTATCTTTCTTAAAACCCTGTAAAAATACCAATCACGATAAAGTACAATTTATTAGCCTAATTCTGCCAAACAAACCTTTAGGCTCTCTCTCCAATAAGGAATCTCTACCCCTAGGTTTTGTTTAATTTTAGTTTTGTCCATTACCGAATAAAAAGGTCTTCTGGCTTTGGTCGGATACTCCGAAGTTTTAAGAGCTTTTACTTTCACTGGCAAACCTGCAAGCTCAAAAATAGCGCTTGCAAAATCGTACCAAGAGGTAACACCTTCATTACTAAAGTGGTACAAACCATAAGCCTCCGATTTGGATTCGATAATCTGAATAATCACTTTTGCCAAATCCACGGCATAAGTAGGCGAGCCTACTTGATCTACGATTACACCAAGCTCCGAGCGCTCTTTGCCCAAACGAATCATGGTTTTAACAAAATTATTGGCAAACTCCGAATACAACCAGCT
>NZ_JBMLSD010000250.1:0-1955 GCF_049240685.1 Flectobacillus sp. | reverse complement strand
ATTCAATGAAAAAGTCTAAAAAACTGAATCACATTTTCTCATTTTATCCAGTAATCAGAATTATCGAGCCTTCGACCTTCAGCCATGTACCTACGACAAAATCTATCATGATATAAACTTAGCCATTTTCTGCTTATTGCCTACCGATTACAGCCTCGAGCCGAGTACTTAAAACTAACTAGGTATTAGGCAAGGAGTTTTAACCTGTATTTAATAACCACAGACAACTTTTGCCAAAAGCCCATACCTGAAAGCCGAAAGCTCAAAAATTAAATTATATTTTGCGTACTAACTTAACAGAGATACCTTGAAAAATTATACGACGGGTTCTTGCTGTGTAAGGCAGTGAAAACTTCCTTGCCCCCAAATAATTTTGTTAGATGGTAATCCTATCACTGGGCGATCGGTAAATACTTGAGACAGAATATCAAGCGCTACCTCATCATTTTTGCATTCGAACGTTGGTACCAAAACTCCTGCATTGCAAATTAAGAAATTGGCGTAAGAAGCAGGTGTTCTGAAATCGTCTACCACTACAGGCGAAGGCATCGGAACTTCAACAATATTCAATTGTTTGCCATTCAACAAACGCATTTGCTTAAGTAGCTGAAGATTTTCTTCCAAAATTTTATGATTGTCGTCTGCCTTATTCGGTTCGACCATCGTAATGACGGTATCTTGATTTACAAAACGAACCGTATCGTCAATATGGCCATCAGTATCATCACCTACAATTCCATCATTTACCCAAAGTACTTGTTCGGCACCATAGTAATCATACAAATATTGCTCAATTTGCGCTTGAGTTAAGTGCGGATTACGGTTTTCATTCAACAAACACTCACGACTGGTAAGGATAGTGCCAGCGCCGTTAAATTCTACCGAGCCCCCTTCCATGATTATCCCTGGAGTAACGTAGTTCAGGCCTCTATGTTTGGCGATAGCCACAGGCAGTTGATTGTCATCATCGAATGGAGGGTATTTACCTCCCCAAGCATTATAGCCCCAATTAACAATCATGCGTTCTTTCGTTTCGGGATTAATCAAGAAAGCAGGACCATGATCACGACACCAAGCATCATTGGTAGGGTTTACTAGAATTTCGATTTGATTAAGGTCAATTTCATATTTGGGTAATTCGCCCAAAATGAAATTCTTGAGCGTTTCGTCATTTACATTTAAGCCCACTTTCTCTCCTTTAGAGATAGCTTTGATAAGCCCAAAATATTGCGAATACATCAAGTGGCGCTTATTTCCTTGCCAAGACGCTTCATTATGTGGGAACGTCAGCCATGTAGCTACGTGTGGATGCCATTCAGGCGGAAAAAAAAATCCTTGTTGCTTAGGAGTCATATCTACTAAATTTTAAACCACAAAGTTACAAAAACCTTGCCTTGTAACCTTGTATTTCGCCTAGGCTTATGTTATATGACAGCATGCAAAACCATAAACATTTGACTTACAGATAATTGTAATTTATTTTTTAATAAGATGTTAATTTTGTACACCAAGGTTTAGTAATCTACTTTACCTCTTTGCGCTTTTCGTTCTGACTTCTTTTTTTTATCTTTCAATCTTTCGGCAATCATCGCGGCAGTTGGTTTGGTTGGTTTTCTTTTCGGGGCAACTGTCAATGCCTTTAGGAGTAATGCTTTAAACTTTTTGATAACCAGTTCTTTATTTCTCAATTGGCTTCTATCCTCCTGAGAAACTACAATCAGTTCACCCTCCGAATTAATTTGATTTTTTAATTTAAGAAGAATAAGAGCTTTCTGGGCTTCATCTAGGAGTTGGGAATTAACTACATTAAAACGTAGTTCTATTTTGGAGGCAACTTTATTAACGTTTTGCCCTCCTGCACCACTACTACGTGAAGCTTGAAACTGCAATTCGGGCGAAAAATCAAGGGTTTGTATATTCATTAGTTTGTTTTTCTGGATTTGGAATTAAAGTTA
>NZ_JBMLSD010000249.1:9812-11182 GCF_049240685.1 Flectobacillus sp. | reverse complement strand
TAAATTTTAACATAATCACTCATTCGCTCAATCACTAAATCGCTAAATTAGGGATGACTCATGTTTGAGATACTATTAATTTAATCTTTACTTTTACTTAATCGGAAAGATTAAATTAATAGTATGTCAGAGGTAAAATTTGACTATAACCTTTTGATTATGAAAACCTTTCAATAACCAATATGCTTTTAACTATTAACGTTTTTCTACTCATTTTCAAACTTTTTGCTCGTCGCCTGACAACTTAAATTTAAGATTTCTCAGCAACTAAATTAAAAAAAACCTTATTTTTAGGTAAAAAACATACCTCTAATGACAAGCATCCAAGAAATATCGAGAGATAACATTTCGGCTATAGCCCATTTAGCTACACAACTTTGGCCAGATACCAATACAGATGAAATGTTTGAGCATTTTGAGGAGGTATTATTGGCCGATCATCCAACTGCTTTTCTTTTATTACAAAATCAAAATCCCATTGGGTTTATTGAATTGAGTGTTCGTCAGGACTATGTAGAAGGTGCCGAAGATATGCCTGTAGCCTACATCGAAGGAATTTACGTTGACAATGTTTATCGAAAAAAGGGATTAGCTATCCAACTCATCCATAAAGCCGAACAGTGGGCTCGCTCACAAGGATATACGCAACTATGCTCAGATTCGGAACTTGCCAATACAGGAAGTATTATCTTTCATCAAAAAGCTGGCTTTGAGGAAGTGGGCAGAATTGTTTGTTTTGTCAAAAATCTCAACTAGGAAAGAAGATGTAACTGGTTAGCAGTATATCCGTTATTTGATGGGACTCACAATCAGAATTACTTTATCAAGTTCTATTACAGATATATTATTTATCTCATATTTCATGTTACTTAGTTAAATGATAGGTCATAAAATGTCTATTATCTAATAATTAGTTGACAATACTTCTCTCAAATCATTGGTATCTTGTCAACAAGTTCTAACTCAATTACAAAACCTTTTAAATATGAATCAACAACCTTCAAGTGCATTTGTAGCGGCCTCTTGGGTAGCGCTCGGTATTGGTATCGTAGGATATCTCATCGGTTTATGGAACGCCGAAATGGCACTCAATGAAAAAGGATATTATTTCACCGTTTTGATGTATGGTCTTTTCTCGGTGATTTCATTGCAAAAAAGCGTTCGTGACAAACTCGAAAACATTCCGGTTACAGCGATTTATTACAGTCTTAGTTGGTTTTCGACTATTTTAACCATTGTTCTGCTAACGGTAGGTTTATGGAACGCAACCCTATTGCCAAGTGAAAAAGGCTTTTATGCTTTTGCTTTTCTATTAGCACTTTTTGGTGCCATTGCCGTTCAGAAAAATACAAGAGACAGTCAGAAGGATA
>NZ_JBMLSD010000249.1:8091-9712 GCF_049240685.1 Flectobacillus sp. | reverse complement strand
GTTAGCCGTTAGCTAGAATAATGGTTAATGGTAAAATCTACTCATAAAGTTGTAGATTTTCTTACCTGGAGACGCAAGGCATTGCGTCTCTACCTTTATGATTTTTTAATTCTCAATTCACTAAATCGCTCATTCACAATTTACAAATGCCTCTGATTCAGCTTCAAACCGAGATAGCCTCCAGCCTTGAAATATGCTTTGATTTGGCCAGAAGCATCGATTTACATACGATTTCAACGGCACATACTCATGAAAAAGCTATTGAAGGAAAAACCACTGGCTTGATTGGATTAGGTGAATTTGTAACTTTTGAAGCAACTCATTTTGGCATAAAACAATATCTTACGGCACACATTACAGCTTTTGAGCGGCCTTATTACTTTAAAGATGAGTTAATCAAAGGTGCTTTTAAATCGTTGACCCATATTCATCGCTTTGAATATGTAGGAGAAAAAGTGCTAATGATAGATTTGTTTGAGTTTGAATCGCCATTAGGGTTTCTTGGGAAATTCGCCAATCGTTTATTCTTGACAAATTATATGACAAAACTTCTTATCGAAAGAAATCGTATCATTAAAGAATTTGCAGAATCTGGGAGATATAAAGAAGTATTAAATCTGATGTAAAATAAGTTTGTATGGATGCCAACGTCTTGAACTAGCACTTAAAATTCAAAAACAATCATGCAAAAGCCTATTTATTCTTGTATTTGGTACAATCACCAAGCCGCAGAGGCTGCTGATTTTTACACAAAATTATTTCCCCAATCATATATTCTGCAACAAAATCCAATGGTAAGCTCTTTTGAGCTGATGGGTACAAAATTTATGGGTTTGAATGGTGGCCCAAAATATAAGCCTAGCCCTGCTTTGTCATATTATGTGTATTGCGGAAGTGAGCAAGAAATAGAGCGATTGTACTCGGCGCTTTTGGAGGGTGGTAATGCCGTAATGCCTCTAGGAGAATATGATTGGAGCAAGAAATACGCATGGCTGAGTGATAAATTTGGCGTTTATTGGCAATTAGATATTCAGGCAATTGAGGCTACTCAAAAAATCGTTCCTACGCTTCTTTTTGCGAATGATAAATTTCTAAAACTCAAAGAGGCCGTCAATCAATATGTAGAGGTTTTTGTCAACTCTAGCATTAAAATTGAATCCTTTTATCCTGCACATTTTAACTTTCCAGAAGCCAGCGTAATGTTTTGCCAATATCAATTAGGCAGTGTTCTTTTCAATGCCATAAGCAGTCCAAACGCACATGATTTTGATTTTTCTCCTGGCAATTCATTCGTTGTTGAGTGTGATACGCAAGAAGAAATAGATGATTACTGGGAAAATTTGGGTAAAAATGGAAGATATGACCAATGTGGTTGGCTCGCAGATCAATATGGTGTTTCTTGGCAGATTGTACCAAGTATTTTACCTCAACTCATGAGCGACCCAGCAAAAAGCAAAAAGGTGGTTCAGGTATTTATGAAAATGCAAAAATTTGATATTCAAACTCTACTTGACGCCTAAACCTGAATTCGCCGACCAATCACAGAACATTTCTACCACTTATCGCAAATTGTTGTGGTGTTCTCTACACATTTCGATATATTGTAGTTAAAACGCTTTCT
>NZ_JBMLSD010000249.1:0-7991 GCF_049240685.1 Flectobacillus sp. | reverse complement strand
ATCAACAATAATTTATCAATCGCAAATACTACAATAAGTCCGTCAAATGCTTATTTTTGTAGTTCTTATCAAGTCTTTTTATCCCAAAATTAGAACCCGAGGCTTGATTCTACTCTCAAATCTTTACCTGCAAGAGCAGTATAGCATTTGGAATAATCTTTTGCAAAATTGTAGTAAACATTTAATAAACTCATGAATCTAAAACACATAGTACTCTGCTCGGGCGTAGCGCTCACCACATTTGCCACACATGCACAAGTGAAAAAGCCAGCTACACCAGCATCCAAAGCTTCTACAGCTGCCAAACCAGCCGTTGCGAAAGTAACCACAGATACTAAAGAATTGAAATTAACCAACTTGTCGGACTCTGCAAGCTACAGTTTGGGGGTTTTGGTAGCACAAAACTTTAAAATGCAGAATATACCAATCAATTCTGAATTGATGGCAAAAGCGTTTGGAGAGGTAATGAAAGGCGCTAGCACACAAATTTCTGATATGCAAGCTAATCAAATCCTTCAAAAATTTATGATGGAGGCGCAAGCAGCTCAGTACAAGCCAATCAAAGAAGCTGGTGAAAAGTTTTTGGCTGAGAACAAAAAGAAGGAAGGCGTTGTTACTTTACCAAGCGGATTACAATATCAAATCTTGAAAGCAGGCGACGGTCCAAAACCAACTGCCAACGATAAAGTAAAAACTCATTACCACGGTACTTTATTGGATGGAACTGTATTCGATAGCTCTGTTCAGCGTAACGAACCTATCACTTTTCCAGTAACTGGTGTAATCCAAGGATGGATTGAAGCGTTACAATTAATGCCAGTAGGTTCTAAATGGAAATTGTTCATCCCTCAAGAATTGGCGTATGGCTCTCGCGGAAGCGGTCCTGTAATCAAACCTTATTCAGCTTTAATCTTTGAAGTTGAATTACTAAGTATCGAAAAATAATAAAGCGAATCTAGGGTTGAGTGATTGGTTTTATAGTCAGTCACTCAATTACCTTCGCATCGAATCTCTATGAAGAAATACCTCATTGCACTTGTTCCTGTTACGCTATTGGCAGTTATGGGACTTCGCTCGACCTCACATAGTGCCGAGAAAAACCTTACTGTGGCTTATAAATTTAGTGAAGACGACCTCAAGCCCACCGAAACACAGAAAAAAGTAGAAGAATTAGTGACACAAATCCTGACGAATTACCATTACAGAAGGGTTCCTCTCAATGATTCTTTATCTTCTAAAATCCTTGACAACTATATCAAGGAGCTTGACGGTAATAAAATGAACTTCACAAAACAGGACATTCAGGATTTCGAACAATTTCGCTATTCCTTGGATGACCAGTTGCAAAAAGGAGACTTAACTGCTGCTTATCAAATCTATAATGTTTATCGAAAAAGAGCCAAAGAGCGTTTTACCTTTGTAAATCAGCTTTTGACTAAACCGATGAATTTCAATGTAGATGAAATTTATACGCCCGACAGAGAAAAAGCTGAATGGGCTTCAAACAAACAAGAGCTCGATGAGATTTGGAGAAAAGCCATCAAAAGTACTTTGTTAGACTGGAAAATCAGTGGAAAAGCTGATACTTCGGCTATCAAAGATTTGAAAGAACGTTATTCTCGTAGCGAAAAGTATTTCGACAAAACGAAGAGTGAAGATGTATTCCAACAATACATGAACTCATTCACCGAAAGTATTGACCCGCATACCAATTACATGATTCCAAAGGCTGCCGCACAATTCAACCAAGAAATGGCTCAGTCTTTTGAAGGAATCGGAGCAACGCTTCGTTTGGATGGCGATTATGTAACTATTATCGAGCTTATCACGGGTGGCCCTGCGTACAGAAGCAAAGCCTTAAAACCAAAAGATAGAATTGTAGCGGTAGCACAAGGCGAAAATGGAGCCTTTACTGATATTGTTGGTTGGATGACCGACGATGCCGTAAAATTGATTAAAGGCCCTAAAAATACCATCGTGCGTCTTAAGATTTTATCAGGTGATGCGGCAGTAGGCTCTATGCCAAAAGAAGTACGCTTGGTACGTGAAAAAATCAAATTAGAAGACGGAAGTGCCAAAAAAGATATCCTTGAATTTACTAATAATGGCCGTCCTTATAAACTAGGCTTGATTACGTTACCTGTTTTCTATCGTGATTTTGAAGGTGTAAGAAAAGGAGAGGGCGATTTTAAGAGCACTAGCGCCGATGTAAAGAAATTCTTAACTGAATTAAAAGCAGAAAAAGTAGACGGAGTAATTCTTGATCTTCGTAACAACGGTGGTGGTTCATTGGTAGAAGCAGTGAGTTTGACAGGTTTATTTATCCCGCAAGGGCCTGTGGTTCAACGTAAACATGCCGATGGTGAAATTTCAGCCGAGTTTGACCGTGACCCTTCTGTAACGTATGATGGACCATTGGCGGTATTAGTCAACAGATTCAGTGCTTCGGCTTCCGAAATTTTTGCGGGTGCTATTCAAGATTACAAACGTGGTATCGTTGTAGGCGAGCAAACTTACGGAAAAGGAACTGTTCAAACCTTGGTTGATTTGGGTCGTTTCTTGAAAGGCGAGCCAGACAACGTAGGTCAGTTGAAAATCACGATGGAGAAATTCTACCGTATTACGGGTAGTAGTACTCAACACAAAGGTGTAACACCAGATATTCAGTTGCCTTCAGGCTTCTCGGCAGAAGAATACGGCGAAAGTTCACAACCAAGTGCTTTGCCTTGGGATATGATTGCAACAAGTAAATACACGCCATCGGCTGATGTAAATGAGCAAATTGTTTCTTCTTTGAATAAAAAATACCAAGAGCACTTGAAATCAGAAGCAGATTTGAAAAAATTAGTCGCTGATTTTGATTATTGGAAAAAAGCCAAAGAACGCAAAACCATTTCTTTGAAAGAAGACAAACGTCGTAAAGAAATTGAAGAGCAGAAAAAACGCAATAGCCAAGACCTTGCCGAAGAATTAGCAGATGTTGAAAAACCAGAAACTAAAACTGAAGTAAAAACCGACTCAGTAAGTATTGCTCAAGCAAAACAAAAAGCTGCGAAAGAAAGACGTGAAAAAGACGCTTATTTGAAAGAAACAGAAAGATTATTAACAGATTATATCTTCCTTGCCCCTTCAAATGGCATCAAAATCACGCAGAATAAGAAATAATTAGTGAATTTTGATTGAGTGAATGAGTGATTATTTTAAAGTTTGATGGCAGTTTATAAATAATGTCTTGCATCTTACTCTGAGGAATATCTCTCATTCAATGTCAAAAAAAATCGGTCGGAAAATATTTTCCGACCGATTTTTTTTTGATACTAGGTTAGACTTTGCTCAGCTTAGGACGCAATCATTGCGTCTCTACTAGTAAAATATCATTTTTAGAAAAAATGACGAATTTCTCAGTTAGTAATAATTCGAGAATCCTATTTCATTTTCACAATCGTTACACCAGCACCACCACGGTCGGCGTGCTCATCTACCATTTTATCGACTTGCTTGTATCCTCTTAAATGTTGGCGAATGAGTGTTCTTAATATACCGTCACCTTTTCCGTGTACAATTCTAATCTCATCGTAGCCCACCATAATGGCATCGTTCATGAAGCGATCTACATCAACCAAAGCCTCCTCTCCTCTCTTACCACGCAAATCAAGATTGAATGAGAAATTTTGCATTTTTTCATTCATATCAATTCCTGTAAGCTTGGCTTTAGGAGAGACTTTCTGACGAAATTCTTTTCTTGAAATTTTCTCCAAACGATTGAGCTTAACAGTAGTTTTCAAATCACCAATAGCAACTTCAATATCTTTACCACGAACGCCCAATACCTCCCCAATCGCTTCCTGTCCTTTGATACGAACCAACGAACCTATCACAATATCACCTCCAATTACTTCAATCACATCTTTTTCCTCTTCTTCTTTCTTTGGAGTTGGCTTGTTTTTGTTCTCAGGTACTTTTTCAATTACTAAAGATTCTTGAAAATCTTGTAAATCTTGGCGAAGCTCTTTGGTTGCAGATTTATCGGCTTCCTGCTCACGTATCTCTCTGATGGTCGCTTCTATTTTCTGATTAGCTGTTTTTACTAACTCTTTTGCTTGCAGTTTAGCGCTATTCAGAATGGTCTTTTTCTCAGTATCTAATAAGTTTTTCAGTGAGTTATATTGCTCTAAAAGTTGGTCGAGATGACGTTGTTTTTGGGCATTCTCAACATTTTTATCTGCAAATACTTTTTTCTCAATTTCTAATTCTTTGACCAATTTTTCAAAGCTTACCTGTTGCTTACCCATCTTGTTTTTCGCACGATCGATTACATTTTTAGGTAAACCGATTTTGTAGGCAATCTCAACGGCAAAAGAACTCCCTGGTTTTCCAATTTCAAGCTCATACAATGGCTCTAAGTGTTCAGCATCGTAACGCATCGCACCGTTGACAAGTCCTTTGGTTCGGTCAGCAAAAGTTTTCAGGTTGGTATAGTGCGTATTTATCACGCCATACGCTCCCGAACGATTCAAATCTTCAAGAATACTCTCAGCAATGGCTCCACCCAAAGCTGGTTCGGTACCAGTACCAAATTCGTCAATCAAAAACAAGGTCTTTCTGTCGGATTGAACCAAGAAATGTTTCATGTTTGTCAAGTGCGAACTATAGGTACTTAGGTCATTCTCTAAGCTTTGTTCATCACCGATATCAATGAAAATATTTCTAAACAAACCAATCGTAGAATACTCAGCCATAGGCACCAACAAACCACACTGATACATATATTGAATCAATCCAACGGTTTTGAGCGTAACCGACTTACCACCAGCGTTGGGTCCTGAAATCAACAAAATACGATTGTCTAGCTCCAAGGTAATTGACAATGGAACAACGCTTTTACCCATTTTCTTGAAAGAAGCATAAAGCAATGGGTGACGTGCGTTTTTCCAGTCTACTAGCTGTGTATTGACACTTAAAGGCGCAATAGCACCCAGCTCGATAGCATAACAAGCTTTGGCACGAACAAAATCGATGATTCCTAGGAAAGTATACGCACGCTTCAAGACAGGTACGTGAGGGCGCAAACGTGTGGTCAAATCCATGAGAATACGGATAATCTCACGGCGTTCGGCCGATTCTAACTCACGAATTTCGTTATTGGCTTCAAGGACTTCGGTTGGCTCAAGGAATACCGTTTTCCCAGTATCTGATTCATCATGGATAAAACCTTTGATTTTGCGTTTATGCTCAGCCGCCAAAGGAATTACCATACGACCATTACGTAAGGTCAAAGAAAAATCATCGGATACCCAACCATTGCTTCTGGCATTGCGAAGAATACTATCTAGTTTTTTACGTAAATCGTTCTCCTGTGAAACTAACTGACGACGAATAGACTGTAATTCTGGGCTGGCATTATCTTTCAAACGCCCACGGTCATCAATTACTTTATCCAAAGCATCCAAAATGCCTCTTATTTCTAATTTAGCATCTTTGTTGGGCTTTACTTCTTCTTGATTTTTATCGGTACGAGGCTGGAATGCCATACCCAACAATTCACGTAATTGAGGGTATTGTTCGGGTTCTTTATTATCAAAAAAACGAAGACATTCTTGAATGGTACGAAGGGAAAGTTTTACATCAAAAAACTCCGCTTCAGAAAGGAACGCACCTTCAATAGCTGCTTTCGACAGTTGTTGATTAACATCTAGGTAGTTTTGAGAAGGAAATGCCTGTGGTTCATATTGCATAATCTCACGCATTTCATCTACCTGACGAATCATTTTTTGGACTAAATCATAGTTATCCGAAAAGCGAACTTTCTCTACAAATGCTTTGCCGAGTGGACTAATACACAATTCACTAAGTCGTTCTCTAATTCGGTCAAATCCTAATTTTTGTTCTATATTTTGAGGGTATAACATCATAAAAAAATAACAAATTACGTAAGACATTTGTTCGATGTCTTACCATAGATCATCAAAAAGGTATCACTGAGTATCTATTTTAACAAAATGCTATCTCCAAATCGATTTATTAGAAACTCAAAGCCCTTATTTTTACAAATTTCAACTCTTTTTTATCGAAATCAAAACCTTCGTCCGTAATGAGATAAAGGGTTATTGGATAGTGTCGGAAAAATAGGTTCTTCATTCATAAAAATAGCCCTCAGACAACGCTGAGGGCTATGTACTATAAAACCTTAAATTTCATTGGCAATCTTTCCATTTACGTTCTATAAAGTCTTGCTTTTTTTCATCATAAATAAAACAATGTTGCTCTAGTTTTACCATTTTGTTATTTGCAACCTTGTACAAAGTCGAGGTATATTGTGACCCTGCGCAACATTGGTTTACTTCGGTAATTCTTTTGGTTTTCTCATCAAATGTAAGCGAAACACCTTCAAAACCACTGTCTTTGTATTGTCCGTTTGAGTCAACCAAAAAGTATTTTGAAGAGGTATTTGCTCCAGCATAAGATGATTCAAATAAAGAAATATCAGCTTGACCATCAAAATTAAAATCGCCCGTTTCTACGCTGTTAAAGCCCATCGATTGGCAATCAACCGCAATGGTTTGAAGCAATTTGTCCGTCTTTTTTTCGAAGACCTTTAAAGCTTTTACCCGAGCTTGATAATCATCTTTGGCTTTGGAAAGCACAATTTTAAAATATTGATTACCAGAAGTTACTTTTTGCAATAATTCACGATTACTCCAAGCTATACCTTCTCCATCATCAAGGTCATATTTTTTTGTGAGTGCTATTTTAAAACTTTTTGTACCAGTAGGGTTCGTCCAAGTTCCTGATAATTGTGTAGCCTGAGCCGAAAACTTATCAATTACCATTTTTCCAGTTACTTTCTCTTTGGCATCTTTTTCGAGAATAGAAAGCACTTTATTTTTGATACTACCAGAAATATTTATCGGCTCATCATTGCTGGAATAAACATAAATACCTTGGATTTCGTCATCGGAATAGACATTCAGAATGACCTCAATGGGATATTTGTCAATTGTACCTGTATAGACAGACTGAGCAAAAGTGGAGCTACACCAGAGTGTACACAATAGAAAAAATAGTTTTTTCATAGTCAATGAATATGCATAAGGTTTATTCTAAAATTTAGTCTACTCCCGCTGTAAATCCACCTGCAATAGTCAAACCTTGCGTTCCTTTGGCAATTTTTGACAGATATAAGGTACTGTTGATATCGTTGTAATAAGTGGCTGCATCTAACACTAAATCCACAATTCCATCGCCATCAATATCTCCCGCAAACTGAACTGTAGGAATTTTTGTATCAAAACGTGGTTGACGAAGCAAAACATTGGTGTAGTTTTTACCCTCCTTCGTAAACGAAATAGAGAGCGTATAATCTGTCACTAAAATCTGGTTAGGATCTTCTTTGGCAATTTCCTTTTTACCTACCGCAAAAAGTTTATACTTCAGGCCCAAATACTCAAATTCGACAGCATCATTGGGATAAAACTCTGTTTTGGACAAAGTCAACGGAGCTATCACATGATCTTTCAGATAAGACTGCGATTCAATCAAAAGCAAACAGGTATCTTTCTGTGCAATGTTAATTTGAATACCCGTTTTCGCTTCAGGAGTTTCATCGATCATTTCATCATGAACCATTTCCAAAGCAATCTTTGTTGCTCTGAGTTCAAAGCCTTTACTTGTTTGGAAAATACCAACCCATGATTTTTTATCTGAGTTTAAAGGTACTTGTCCTTCATGAAAGGTTCCTGGCATCTGAACAGTGATTTGATAATCAGTTTCTTTGGGAAACATGTTTGTAGAGTCAACCTTTACTTGAGCAATTGTGGAATCTGTTGTGGTTTGTTGTTCTTGTGATTTTTGCTTGCAAGAGGCCATAGCAAGCAGACCCAGCAAGGCGCTAGTTTTCAAAAGTGAGTGCATTTTGGTTCGGGTTTAAATGAGGTATCTAATATAACAAAAACAATAGACACTTTCGATTGTGGATTTCAGATTTTTGATTG
>NZ_JBMLSD010000248.1:0-5254 GCF_049240685.1 Flectobacillus sp. | reverse complement strand
TGCCTTGTGCCTGTTGCCTGTTCCCTAAAACACATAAATCAAATCTAATTTTGCACGATTACTTAATATTCTTCTAATGTAACAAATATCACAGAACCTCTTAGATTATTTATAGAATTTGCAGAAAAAACCAAATTCTGAGCCATGAACAATCAATTCGAAGTTCTTATAGTCGGTGGCGGCAACGCAGGGTTATCTGTTGCGGCACAATTGTTACATAATAAATCGGGATTATCTATTGGTATCGTTGAGCCATCAGACAAACATTATTATCAACCAGCTTGGACCTTGGTAGGTGCTGGCGAGTTTGATATTGCCGACACTGAAAAGAACGAGAAAGATTATATTCCAGCAGGAAGTACATGGATTAAAGATGCTGTAGCCACCTTTGAGCCAGAGCAGAATCAAGTAACCTGTAAAAGTGGCGCCAAATACACATACAAGATTTTGGTTGTAGCACCGGGTATTCAGATTGACTGGTACAAAATCAAAGGTTTATCAGATACCTTAGGCAAAAACGAAGTATCCAGTAATTACTCCTTTGATATTGCGCCTTACACATGGGAACTTATCAAAAATTTTAAAGGAGGTATTGCTATTTTTACAAACCCAAGCACTGCCATCAAATGTGGCGGGGCACCTCACAAAATCATGTATTTAGCTTGCGATTATTGGCGAAAAAAAGGCATTCTCGACCAATGCGAAGTGCATTATATATCGGGGGCGGGTGTCATCTTTGGCGTAAAAGAATATGCTGAAACCTTGGAAAAAGTGGTAGCGCAAAATCATATTCATACGCATTTTGGTGCCAATACGGTAGCCATCGATGGAAAAAGCAAAACTATTTTGTACGAACAAAAGAATGCAGCAGGAGAAATTGTACAAAAGAGTATGAACTTTGATATGTGTCATACAGTACCTCCACAAAGTGCTCCTGATTTTATTAAAAAAAGTCCCTTAGCCGATGCCAACAATGCTTTAGGCTATGTCGAAATCAATAAA
This sequence comes from Flectobacillus sp., assembly GCF_049240685.1. Classification (NCBI taxonomy): domain Bacteria; kingdom Pseudomonadati; phylum Bacteroidota; class Cytophagia; order Cytophagales; family Flectobacillaceae; genus Flectobacillus; species Flectobacillus sp. Next base: position 4,252 of record NZ_JBMLSD010000248.1, on the reverse strand, counting down.
AACACCATGCAACATAGTCGTTATTCGAACGTATTTGCCCTTGGTGACTGTACGAATGCCCCTTGTAGCAAAACGGGTGCAGCCATTCGTAAACAAGCTCCTGTGGTTGTCGAAAATGTCTTGAAAGTATTGGCACAACAAACTCCAACAGCCGAATATACGGGTTACAGCGCATGCCCAATCCCGACGCAGTATGGCAAACTCATGCTTGCAGAGTTTGATTATAGTAATACTCCCAAAATGACCTTCCCATTTGACCAAGCCAAACCACGCTGGACGATGTGGTTGCTCAAAAAATATGTTTTGCCTTGGTTATACTGGAATAGAATCTTGACAGGAAAAGCATAAGAAGTGGAAATAAAAAATCACTGATAATCAAAAACTTAAACTCATAACTAGGACTGTACAAAGGATTTCAAACACTACCAATTCACAACTCAGCACTAAAAGTCAATACCTAACCCATTATTTTTAAGCCGAAGAAGTTAGTCTGAAGAGATGCTTTTTCGGCTTGTTTTATACTAAAACCTTGTTTAAGTATATTAATAAAAAATCATATATTAATATATTGTTGTATCTTGCCAACTATTATTTCAAACTCAAGTATAGCTAGAATTAGGTTTCAGTTGAGTGCTTTAAGGCATTAGGCAAGCACAGCCTAGTGCACTCAAGTTAAATCAAATTTTGCACGACTACTTTAAATAGACTCACTTAACATGAATTTATCTTTTGTAAAAGAAAAATTTGTAGGCATATTTGAAAAAGGGCTACTCGATGAATTAGAGCATATAGGCAACTATATGGAACTAGAAGAAGGACACGTTCTAATGCGACCAGGAGGATATATTCGAACTGTACCTATCGTATTGAGTGGTTCTATCAAAATTCTCCGACCTGACGAAGAAGGACGCGAGGCTTTATTGTATTATCTTGGTGGAATGGACTCATGCGCCATGTCCCTAACTTGCTGTCTTGATCGCAAACAAAGCGAGATATTAGCCGTTACAGAAGAAAAAACAAAGCTCATTACAATACCAGTCGAAAAGGTAGAAGAATGGATGTGCAAATACAGTACTTGGAAACAATTTGTATTCTTAACTTACCAGCGTCGTTTTGAAGATTTGCTCAATGCTATCGATGAAATAGCATTTCACAAATTAGATGAACGTTTACTCAATTTACTACAAAGAAAAAGTAAGCAAAGTAAAAGTTCTGTTATAAACATTACGCATGAAATTTTGGCAGGTGAACTAGCAACTTCCAGAGAGGTTGTGTCGCGTTTATTGAAACAATTGGAAAAAATAGGCAAAGTAAAACTTTCGAGAAATAAAATTGAATTGTGTTAAAGCTTAAAGATATGGCTTCAAGCATTTGATAAAGTCGATTCTATGATTTTATCATAACGTATTTGTAAACACGTAAACCCTTGTTCCTGAACAATACAAACGCCCCCATTCTTTAATCAAACTTAAGTAATCGTAAGTAGGAAAACGTTATTAGTTAACAGTATATTGGTTTTTTGAAGATATTCATAATCAAAAGGGTATATTCAAATTTCAACTCAGATATACTATTAATTTAATCTTTCCTTTTACCTACATAGTTAGATTTAAGTTTTTTTAGGTACAATGCAAAGAGTGTTAAAATGTTTTTAACGACCACAGACATGCATTTTTCCCATAGCCCACCGCCGAAAGCTGATACCTGAATGCCTTAGGCACAAAAATTAAATTTTATTTTGCACACTAACTTAACAGATGTTTTTCAAACAAATCATTAAACTATTTGGTTATTAAATAGTCTTACTTACTCAGTAAGTAGGCAAAAAGTGTTAAATTGTTTTTTAAACAACAGATAGGTTTTTGCCTACGGCTTGAGGCAATAGATAAATAATTTTAAAATGTTTTTTTATAAACAGGGAAATACTTTTGTCGCCCCCCCTAGCTGAAAGCCGTAAACTAAAGGACTAAACGTGTTTCATCTTAAATTTTCTAACCCATTTGCATAAGGTTTATAATTTATAGCCTAGAAACCAAGTCTAAACTTCACAAATCACCTCTATTTGTTGGGTTTAGTCATAAAATCCGAAAAACAATTATGAGGTCAAAACCTCTTTAATAAGGAATAGACTTAAAAAAAAAATCAAACTCCTTGACAAATTAAAAGATTGGTATTATCATTGCATCACGAATAACTGTTCAGTGATATTCTTCAGTTAAGCTCCTTACTAATAATTGCTTAACAATTATCTTCCACCTCGTACCAGATTTCCAGTTTTAATTGTAACATTTATCATCTTGTTGTACGACTGTAAAGACGACTTAACCACCATTTTCCTGTAAGGCTCTTTTGATTTACTGTCAGCCTTATTTTTTACTCGTATGTATACTATTGAAGAATTAGAGTTTAAGCTCGTATCGGAGCTTCGTGAACTTGCTCAAAAATTAAATATCAACAATACATTTGACCTACCAAAAAAAGAACTCATCTATAAAATACTTGACCAGCAGGCAAAAGGTGACACCCCGTTATCAAATCCTGTAATTAGCGATGCTATGGAAAATGAACAAAAACCAGAGAGAAAAGTGAGGAAAGATACAGCTCCTGCTTCAGACAGCCCACGCCCAAAAAGACAACGCATTCAGAAAGTTGAACCCCCTGTAGCAGAGATCAGTACAGTTGCCAAAGCAGAACCAGTTGTTAAATCGGAACCTGCTTTAAAAGAAAATACCGTCAAAACAAAAACCGCTAGAGAGCCTAAGGCTAAAAATCCAGCGGTCGAAGATATTATCTTTGATTTTGATGAAGACCCAATTGTTATTGACTTGCCAGAGGATGTTGAAGACGAATTCGCAGCCATTGATACTTCATTTATCACTACTGGTGGCGAAGACTTCGAATTAGGTTTCAAACAAGAGCCTCCTGCCGATATTCGCCCAGAAGGTAACAAGCCGAACAATGCCTCAAACAATGCGGCAACCGTTCGTAAACCTATCTATAATCAAGCTATTCGCGAATTTGATGGCATCATCGAAAACGAAGGTGTACTCGAAATTATGCAAGATGGAGGATATGGTTTCTTGAGATCGGCCGACTATAACTATCTGGCATCGCCAGATGATATTTATGTGTCGCCTTCTCAAATTAAGCTTTTTGGACTAAAAACAGGGGATACCGTAAGAGGTGCGATTCGACCTCCCAAAGAAGGTGAAAAATATTTTGCCCTCCTAAGAGTGGAATCAGTAAATGGTAAAACAACGGAAGAAATCCGTGATCGTATTCCTTTCGAATACTTAACGCCGTTGTTTCCTGACGAAAAACTTAATCTTTCGTCAAGACACGACCAGTACTCTACTCGTATTCTTGATTTGTTTGCGCCAATCGGTAAAGGTCAGCGTGGTATGATTGTAGCACAACCTAAAACAGGTAAAACAGTCTTGTTGAAGGAAATTGCCAACGCTATTGCCAAAAATCACCCTGAGGTTTACTTATTAATCTTACTCATCGACGAACGTCCAGAAGAGGTTACAGATATGCAACGTAGTGTGCGTGCTGAGGTGATTTCATCGACCTTCGACGAACAAGCTGAACGCCACGTAAAGGTAGCCAGCATCGTTCTTGAGAAAGCTAAACGTATGGTGGAGTGTGGTCATGATGTAGTCATTCTTCTTGACTCTATTACTCGTTTGGCTCGTGCGTATAATACGGTCGTTCCATCATCAGGTAAAATTTTATCAGGTGGTGTCGATGCCAATGCTCTGCACAAACCAAAACGCTTCTTTGGGGCTGCTCGTAACGTCGAAAACGGAGGGTCTTTAACTATTATTGCCACGGCTCTCATCGATACTGGTTCCAAAATGGATGAGGTAATTTTCGAGGAATTTAAAGGTACTGGTAACATGGAATTACAACTCGACCGTAAACTTTCTAACCGTCGTATGTTCCCTGCTATCGATGTTCCAGCTTCAGGTACTCGTCGCGAAGACTTACTCATGGATAAAGAAACGCTACAACGTGTTTGGATCTTGCGTAAGCACATGAGTGATATGAACTCTGTAGAAGCTATGGATTTCTTATTACAACAAATGAAAAATACACGAAATAATGATGATTTCTTAGCTTCGATGAATCGCTAATAAAGCTCTTTCAAGTAGAGGCGCGATGCTTACATCTATAAAGACATCATTCCAAATATGGTAAGTTAGTAAGCAAAATAAAATTTATTTTTTGAGCTTAGGGCTTTCAGCTTTGG
>NZ_JBMLSD010000247.1:0-7928 GCF_049240685.1 Flectobacillus sp. | reverse complement strand
TAATACTCAAGAGCATTCTCAAAATCTAGCAATTACATCAATACCATAATGGCAAGACCTTCAAAGAATACCGATACTGACCATAAACCCGCTAAAAAAGCAACCGAAACACCTCTTTCGAAACAATATAATCAAATTAAAGCCAAATATCCGGGAGCCTTATTGCTGTTTAGGGTAGGGGATTTTTATGAAACTTTTGGAGAAGATGCGGTGACAGCTTCCAAAATTTTAGGTATTGTTTTGACTCGTCGCAACAACGGGACTGCCGATGACCAACTGGCTGGATTTCCACACCACTCATTAGATACTTACTTGCCAAAGTTGGTTCGTGCGGGACAACGTGTGGCTATTTGTGACCAATTAGAAGATCCTGCTTCTGCTAAAGGAATTGTAAAACGTGGTGTTACTGAACTAGTTACGCCAGGGGTGTCCTTCAACGACAATGTACTTGATGTAAAGCAAAATAACTATTTGGCTTCTATATCCTATGCAGGTTTTTCGAAAGATGTCATTGGTATTTCTTTCTTGGACGTATCAACGGGGGAGTTTTTATGTTCGCAAGGAAGCGCTGCCTATATCGAGAAACTTTTACAGAGTTTTATGCCTTCGGAGGTATTGTATTGTAAAAAATATCGTCAAGAATTTACCCAAATCTTTGGTGATAAGTTCAATACTTTTGCTTTGGAAGAATGGGTGTTTACGTATGATTTTGCTTATCCTTTATTGATTAATCATTTCAAAACCAATTCATTAAAAGGCTTTGGTGTTGAAACACTCAATGAAGGTATTATTGCTGCAGGTGTTATCCTCCATTATTTGGCCGAAACCGAGCACCGTGAAGTTGGACATATTGTACGTATCAACCGTTTGGAGGAGGACAAGTATGTGTGGCTCGATAAATTTACGATTCGTAATCTTGAGCTCGTTCATCCTCAGCAAGAAGGGGGTGTCCCTTTGATTAATATCATCGATCAAACCCATACACCAATGGGCGCACGCTTGTTGCGCAAGTGGTTGGTATTGCCCCTCAAAGAAAAATCTTTGATTCAGGAAAGATTAAATACCGTCGCATTTTTCAAAAAACACCTTGAGCTTAGAGAAACTCTACAACAGCATTTGAAGCAAATCGGTGATTTAGAACGTTTGATTTCGAAAGTGGCGGTGCGTCGTATCAATCCTCGCGAGATGTTGCAATTGAAAAAAGCCTTAGCGCATATCGACCCCATTAAAGGGCATATCCAAGAAGCGCTTTTGGATTTTGGGAACGACTTAGGCGCTGACGTTCTCAAACGCTATGCCGACCAACTAAATCCTTGCCATTTTTTACTAGAAAAAATCCAGAAAGAACTCCGTGATGAAGTACCTATTGTGACCAATCAAGGCAATATGATTCGAGAAGGGGTCGATGCTGAATTAGATGCCTTGCTAAAGGTGGCTTATTCAGGAAAAGATTTCTTGATACAGTTACAAAATCGTGAAATAGAACGCACTGGTATTACTTCACTCAAGATTTCTTTTAATAAAGTATTTGGATATTATTTGGAAGTAACCAATTCGCATAAAGATAAAGTACCTATCGACTGGATTCGTAAGCAAACCTTGGTAAATGCTGAGCGTTATATTACCCCAGAGCTAAAGGAATACGAGGAAACAATCTTAGGCGCAGAAGATAAAATTTTTGTCATCGAACAGCGTATTTTCAATGATTTGGTAAACGTAGCCAATGAATATGTCTTGCAAATTCAACAAAATGCAAGGATGATTGCAGTATTGGACGTATTAACCAATTTTGCGAAAGTTGCAGAAAAAAATAACTACGCTCAACCTATCGTTACCGACGCAAAAGTATTGGAAATTAAGGAAGGGCGTCACCCTGTAATCGAACAGCAATTGCCATTGGGCGAAACCTACGTACCAAACGATTTGCATTTGGACGATGCCGAGCAACAGATTATTATCATCACAGGACCAAACATGGCGGGTAAGTCTGCCTTGCTACGCCAAACAGCCTTGATTGTGTTGATGGCACAAATTGGTTGTTTCGTTCCAGCCCAAGCTGCCGAAATCGGGATTGTCGATAAGGTATTTACCCGTGTAGGAGCAAGCGATAACTTGAGCAAAGGGGAATCTACCTTTATGGTCGAAATGACCGAGACTGCTAGTATTCTAAATAACCTTTCGGACAGAAGCTTGGTTTTAATGGATGAAATTGGACGTGGAACAAGTACTTACGATGGAGTTTCGATAGCTTGGGCTATTGCCGAATATTTGCATAATCACTCGCATTTTAGACCCAAAACGCTTTTTGCTACGCACTATCACGAACTCAACGAGTTGACTACGGACTTTAAACGTATCAAAAACTTCAATGTTTCGGTAAAAGAAGTAGGCAACAAAATCATTTTTATGCGTAAGTTGATGGAAGGTGGTTCTGAGCATAGTTTTGGTATTCACGTAGCGCAATTGGCAGGGATGCCTGTAAGTGTGGTGCATCGTGCCAACGAAATTTTGGCAGAATTGGAGCGCAACCGTTCGAAAGAACAACATCGTACAACCATCAAGGAGATGCCAAAACAGAATTATCAAATGAATATTTTTGAGGCTAGTAATCCAAAACTTGAGAAGATTCAAGAGGCACTGAAGAAATTGGACGTCAATACACTTTCGCCAATCGAAGCCTTGTTGAAATTAAATGAGTTCAAAAAGATGTTAGAATAAGTAGAGAACTACGAAATGGTCATTCCTGATGGAGTGGCTAAGCGAATTTTGATTATATCGAAAGATAGTCTAAATAATATGAGTCATCTCGAATATTAGAATTGGGCTTATTTCACAAGTTTTCATCAAAAGAGCGTTTGGAAAAGTACTTTCCAAACGCTCTTTTGATACTACCACACCAAACATGACTCGCCTCAAAATACAATCCATGTGTCTCTACGACTAGATTATCAATTTTAGATTAATCAGTTATTCGTTCAATCAGTAATTGAGTGATGACTGATAAATAGTAAAAGAGCAACCTAAATACCTTAAAACTCATTCATCAAAGTCTGAAAACGGTCGACATATAATCCAACATGATAACCGTCAACCAAGGCATGATGTACATGAATAGAAACACTCATGCTCTTTTGTCCATCAGTTTCGGTCATTTTACCAAAGGAAATCTTAGGACAACTATCTACAATGGAAAAACATCTTGCATGTGAAATAGAGGTAAAATCGAGCCAAGGAATGGCAGAGTAATGGATTATATTCTCGCCAGAAACAGCTGGCATTAATCCAGCAGTACTATGAACTCTATCAATTTCATTCTTGGCGTTCTGATAAAACTGTTCTTCTGATTCATCATAATAAACATGCCCAAAACCGAAGGTACCATTGGGGCGGCTAATCGTTGGAGAAGCATTTATCGTATCGAAACAGTACGGATTGTTGTCAATGATTCGATATCTGAAATTTTCTATTTCATTGGCTGCTTTTAAAGAACGGTACAAGTAATACCAGAAAAAAGATTGTCCCTTTTCTTTAGCATTTTGATAGGCAATAGTGCAGTCTAATTTTACTGTTATTCCGTAAAATGGCTCTTCAAATTTTGAGAAAAAAAGATAATGTTCCTTTCTGTCCCACTCCTCAAGATTTATTAATTGTTTCATAGATTTTGACTTTTTAGATACTTTCAAAAGCTCATTTGACTCTAAAATGACACCGTAAGCACCATTTATGGAGGCTTTTCACTTAACTTTGTTATTCTTTTACAAAAATCTAATGATGCAATTATATTAAAAAGGACATTTGTCCCAAGACAAGATGTTACGAACCAATCAAAAGTTTTTAGACTTTATACAAGGCATTTACGATAGTACCTTCAATGGTAATCATATTATCTTAAAATCCTTTTTAAAAGGGCAAAAATTACTACACCAAGACCAAATAACTCACAACGTTATGCTGCTACAAAGCGGCATAACAAAATGTTTTTTTAACGAAGAAAATGATAAAGAATTTATTGTAGAGTTTTTGGGAAAAGGCGAAATTATTGGGGAAATAGAAAGTATCCGACAGATGCCTTGTTTATGTAGCGTCGAAGCCATTACCAATGTATCAGCCTTTGTAATTCCTAGCCCTTATTTTCAAGAATTACTAAATAAAGACCTTCATCTAAACAAATTACTACTTGAAGCCTTCGCCGAAAGAATCGTGAATACATCTAGTAGAGCAGCCTTCCAACAATTATACACAGTAGAACACAGTCTCTCAAAGCTTTTGGAACTTCAGAGTAAGCAAGAAATTCAACTTTCAAAGGAAGAAATGGCGGCCTATTTGGGCATTTCGGTTCGAAGTCTCAATAGAAGTTTAAAAAACATGATTGAATAAAACGAGTATTCGTCGCCAATGATTACTTAATTTTCTTTTTATTTGTAAATAAAAAATCATATCGCTTTATAATCACACCAAAACAATTATTCAAACTATAAATGTCTAAAAATCCTATTAGTTTCCGGAAATCCCTTCTAATTTTATTTGTACTTTTAGCCAGGCACTTTACTATTTATTCGCAAGATAAATTTTCATTTGGTTTTTCTGGTGCCTATAATTTTCCGCTCAATAGCGTAGGGTTTGGAGTAAGAGCGCAAGTGCCCATAATTCCAAAAGTATTCGTAGTGCCGCAATTGAAGTATTACCCATCTTTTAATACGATACATGAACTGTATGGTGGCATCAATGTGCATTATGTACTAGTAGAAGGTAGTATACGTCCAAGCGGCTTTAAGCGCTCAATTGATCCCGAAATACCCATGGTTTATCTTGCTGTGGGTGCACAGTACAATCGGTGGATAAATTATGTTGAGACACAACAGTCTAACTCAAAACCCAATAATTTTCTTCCAGAAGTTGGCTTAGGAACCAGCATTGGCAATTATCCTGTCAGACTTTTTGCAGAGGTTAAATATAATATCCTATGGAAAGAAAGTTATGCTGAGGTTGGTTTGATGTTTTGTCCAGCCTATTTCCGTACCAAACGTAGAACCTATTGTCCCACCTTTTAATTAATTTTTATGATGCAGTTACTACTTCACAATTGCCAAAAAGCTTTACGAACAATCGTAATTCTATCCATATTTTCAAGTTGTTCAAAGGAACGATATGATGTTATCATAAAAGAAGACGTTCAACCTCCAGTAGTTGAAAAAGCGATATTCAAACCTTCGACGGAAAACCCTCTTGCGACAAAACTTGAGGCACCCTTTCTGAAAACCGTTAATAACCCCAATGACCTGAATTTTACTACAACTAAGGGTACTATTGTAAATGGGAGGATAAGTGATTTTATGTATGAGTCAGGGAGCTGGGATAGCGTTGAGCTACCTATCAATTTGCAAATCAAGGAATTGTATACCATTAAAGACATGATTTTGAATGGAAAAACAACTACTTCAGATGGTAAATTGCTTACTACTGGTGGTCAAATAGAGATTATAGCAACAAAAGATGGGAAAAAACTTCAATTAGCCCCATACAGTCAATTTTCGATTCAAGTACCTACTAATAACCCTGATCCAGAAATGAAAATCTTTTTTGGAGAAGAATTGGCTAATGGTGATGTAAACTGGCAACTTGCCACGATGCAGGATAAATTTCTAGGTACAAAAGATTCATCAAAAACTGCAATAGTTGCCAAAGAACAGCTCTTTAATATACTGCCTAGTAAAATTGGTTGGATAAACATTGATAAGTTTGCTAGAGAATCTACTAAATTAACTACAATTACACTCACTTCAGAGTACCCAGCTATTGATGATATTATTTGTTATTTATATTTTGATCGACTCAAATCTATTCTTCAATATTACAATACTGGAAAACCGAGTAATCTTCCAGAAGGAGAGCACATTAATCTAATTTGCATAGGTATTACCGAAAAAGAAGAAGTATATACCTTCATCAAAGAGTTTAACTTAGAAGCAAATCAGGTAATACAAGTAAAATTAGAAAAATCTAGTATGGAGGAATTAATGAAATATCTCTCAGGCTTGTAGTTTGTACTTTGGCGTATTCAAAATGTAGTGAGTGAGAGGTTTAGAGATTACCTCAAAATTTAATGATTTAGACTGTAAGCCGTAGGCATTAGGCAAAAGCTCTCTATATTTTCATGAAAAACACCTGATTACTGGACAAAATTGAAGTTACTAGTTCAAGACTTAGTCTTGGACTCATTTTTTAAACAGTTTTAAACTGTTTAAAAGTCTAAACACCTGAATCACCTGTTTCATTTTGTCAGTAATTAGGTATTTCATATTTAAACTAATCACTAAATCACTCAATACGTTACAACCCATGTTTGTAATGAAACGTTTCTAGCCTAACTTAATAGACAATTTCAAAACAAACCACATCGTTAGTTGTAAAAACAACCCCACAAAACTATGCTTAAATACACATTAATTTTGCTTTTCTCGATCTTTCAAATCACACAATCCAATGCTCAAAGTGTTATCGTTTGGAGCGGAGAAAGTCCATTGAAAATCAGTGATTTTATGGCAAAATCTCCTTCGAATAGTGGCAATTTGTATGGTTGCCAAGCTAGTTGCAGTATCGATTTTGGGTTTCGTATGAGTGCCGCTTCATTTATGTTGACCAAAAATTTTAATAATAAAGTCAAAGCCGTTTTTACGAGAAATACTTCTTACTTGGTTGCCAATACGGAGGAGCAAAAACAGCAGTTAGTTGCTTATTCGCAATGTATTTTTGATGTGACCGAACTGTATGCTCGCAAATTTAGAAAGCGCCTTTTTGAAGAAAAGAAAGCATTTTCCAATAGCGAGTTTTATGCCAATGCACAAGAAGAACTCCAGAAAGAGCTTCAAGCACGCGAAAACTATATTCAGACGGCAACGAAGTTGGGCCAAAACACCGAAGAATTGACTAAAATCAGAACCCAAGTACTAGCCGAAATCGCTGAACTTTCTGATTATTGTTACGATTGCAAGCCCAAGAAATAGTTGAGACGCCATATCGTAGGAGGCGCAAAGCATTGCGTCTCCCCAGAATCACACCTTCATAAATTTTTCATACAGATTTAAACCGAGTTAAAGCACGAAAAACGTAAATTTGAGCTAGGCGAATACATAAAGCCTCAAATTATACTCGTATGAAAATCGACGCATACCAAATATCCGAAGTCTTTAACCTCAAGAAGTTTAAACAAGACTATGCCAGTGAACCCTCCCTTTTCAACAATTCCGAACTATTCTATAAGCGCGAAGACGATACCTATATCTATTTATTGAGTTATGGGGTGGTAGTTTTTGCGGGTGTGGGTGATTTGGAAAAAAGTGAATTTTTGAAATTTATCAAAAACTACGCTGAAGGATTGATTGAAGAAAAGTTTGAAGACGATTTTATTGTCCAAACAGACCCCTCTATTTCGGTAGTGCTCAAGCATAATTCTATCACTGTTTCAGAACTAACCGATGACTCTATCCGTATCATCATGCTCAATATTGGTCAGTCTGTGGCATTGGATTATTATGAGGCCTTGACCTATAAAATTGCCACCAGCACCAAGCAAATGACCGACGAATTAGAGCATCACGGGCGTCTCAAAAGCTCGCAAAGTGAACTCCTGAAATTTATTGGCAAAACCATCAATATCAAAAACAGTATTATCGATAACCTCTATATCTTCGACTCACCCGAAGAGGCTTGGGAAAACGAACATTTAGAGCGCATTGACAAAGGCTTGAAAAAGACCTTCGACCTCAAAATGCGTTACCAAGATATAGAATACAAACTCAAAATCGTTCAAGAAAACTTAACCCTTTTCATGGAGCTAGTTCAAAACCGAGAAAGCACCCGCCTCGAATGGGTCATCATTATCTTGATTTTGATAGAAGTGTTTGATTTGATATTTACGAAGATATTTT